>CAZFKW010000286.1:5395-5655 GCA_964519795.1 uncultured Ramlibacter sp.
GCCTACGTGTCTGCCAGCTTCAAGGCCCAGAACCTGGCCACCATGGCGCATGAAGGCGTCAACCTCATCGGCAAACTGGTGGGTGCCGCCACGCTCTGGTATGGCGCCCACCTGGTCATGGCCAATGAACTCACGGTGGGGCAGTTTGTGGCCTTCAACATGTTTGCCCAGCGCGTGGCCCAGCCCATCATGCGCATGGCCCAGCTGTGGACCGACTTCCAGCAAACCGGTATCTCGGTGGCCAGGCTGGGCGACATCCT
>CAZFKW010000287.1:0-5651 GCA_964519795.1 uncultured Ramlibacter sp.
AGCTCAGCCGGCGAGCTGCAATACGCGGTGCAGAGTCCCGAACCGCACCGGTTGCCGCTTGAGCTTGAGCGCACCATGCGTACCCGATACAGGATCGACAGCTTCCAGCAGACCTACTTTGTCATTGACAGTTTCCAGCAGCTGTTTGACATGACCGCGCCGGATTTCGGGCCCGTGTATCAGAAAGTGATGCTTATGGATGAATTGGCGCCTGACGAGGCATACGGAGTGCCGCTCCGGTAGTCGCCGGACTTCAGCACTGATACAACAGTGCACGAATGCAGCGGAGATCGAGGCGAAACAGGTGTTTCCCCCGGGTCCGTCCTCCTACAAAATAAGGAGGCGCGTCCTCTCCGCTCCGCGTTCCATGCATCCCAGCGAAAACCACTTGTCATTTGCCCTGCCACGCCAGATCAAGATATTGATGGTGCTGGACGTGGTGGAGTCGGTTCGCCTCATGGAGCAGGATGAAGACGAATTTGTCAGGCGCTGGCAAAGCCTGGTTTCCCACATCGAGCAGCGGCTGCTGCCGTTGCATGGCGGGCGCCTGGTCAAGAGCCTGGGGGACGGCCTGATGCTGGAGTTCCCGGATGCCCAGGCCTGTATCAAGACCGCATTCGCGCTGCAGCAGCTGGGTGAATCAGCCAACGAAGGGCGCACTGCCGGAGAACACATGCACCTGCGTATGGGCGCACACCGCGCAGAGTTCGTCAGCGACAGGCATGACATCTACGGTGCCGACGTCAACCTGACCGCCCGCATTGCCACACTGGCTGGCCTCGGCGAACTAGTCGTGTCGTCCGAGGTACGCGACCAGCTCACCGCAGGTCTCGATGCCGACATTGAAGACCTCGGGCCATGCCACCTCAAGCATGTCACGGACCCCGTGCAGGCCTACCGCGTCGGGCGGACGGGCTCCCAACCCGTTGCGTCCCCGGAGGAACCGGCTCTTCATGACTTCCGCCCGACCATTGCCGTCATACCATTTGAGGCGCGGAGCTACGAGCCGGAACACCTTGTCATTGGCGAACTTGTGGCGGATGGCGTCATTGCACAACTGTCACGAAGTGCCGACTTGCGCGTCATTTCCCGTCTCTCAACTTCTGTCCTGCGCGGGCGGCTGGCATCCATGACCGAAGCCGAGACCATTCTGCGTGCGAGCTACGTCCTGTCGGGCAGCTATGTCGTCAACGGTGGCAGGGTACTTCTGATGGCGGAGCTCGCCGATACGCGCAATAACAGCATCATCTGGGCTGAGCGAGTCTCGGGCGATGTTCTGGACCTCCTGGAGACACAGAGCGAACTGCTCAACCGCATTGCGTCAGCGGCGAGCAAGGCTCTGGTAGACCGCGAAGTCCAGCAATCGCTGGCCCAGCCCCTTCCGCGGCTCGACAGCGGCTCCCTGTTGCTGGGAGGGATATCGTTGATGCACCGCTCCACCCGGCGCGACTTCGAACGTGGCAGACAAGTCCTGGAGGCGTTGCTTGACAGGCACAACCGGGCGGCAACGCCCCGTGCATGGCTGGCCAAGTGGCACATCATGCGGGTTATCCGTGGCATGAGCGACGCGCCTTCCAGAGATTCGCAACTGGCGCTGGAGCAGACGCGGCGGGCGCTTGACCTTGCTCCGGACAATGCCCTCGCGCTCGCCATTGAAGGCTATGCACGCTGCCAACTGTCGGGTGAGGCAGAGGCCGCGCGCCTGTGCATTGACCGCGCCATCCAGCTGAACCCCAACGAACCCCTGGGCTGGCTCTATAAAAGTGTCTGGTCGTCCATGTGGGGCCGCACGGCCGACGGTGTGGTGGAGGCCCAGTATGCAGCGTCGCTGTCACCCATTGATCCGCTGAAATACTTCTTCGACGTGATCCTGGCGTCAGGACATGCCATCAACGGCGACCATGCGCTCGCCATCGAGGTTGGCAAACGCTCGTTGCGGGCTAATTGCCATCATCAGCCGACCCTGCGCGTCCTTCTGCATGCGCAGGTTGCCAGCGGCGCAATGGATGACGCGCAGGGCACGCTCGACCTGCTCATGAAAGAAGTCCCGAATCTGACGGTTTCCAGCTATCTTGCGATGGGTAGCTCCGCCAGTACTGCGCGAAAGCAACTGGCGTCTGTGCTTCGCAGGATGGGTGTCCCGGAGAACTGAAACCAACAGCACTGAAGGGAGGATATGTCATGTCGAACTGGAGCTCATTGGGGGGCGGCCTTGGCGGCGGGCTGGGAGGGGGCCTCGGCGGTGGATTGGGCGGAGGCCTTGGAGGCGGGCTCGGCGGTGGTCCTGGGGGCGCGACATCTGAGGGCAACCCCTTGCTGGCGGGCGCGATGACCATCAGCCGCGCGGCACTGGCGGGTCCTTTTCAGGGCGCCACGCTTTCCGTTGACCTTCCCGTGCCGCTGGACAAGCCAGAACGGCTGGGCGACTGGGCGGCCGGGCCGAGGCTCCAGGTGTGCGAGCTTGAATTGCTGTCCGGAATGCACTTCGACGTGAGCAAGGCCAGGGACGCAGTCTCTGTCGGATTCGTGAACCTGAACGGCAAACCTTTCAGGAATGTTGACCTCGTGCAACTGGTCCGGCCCTCTCTGAAGGTGTTCAGGCAGCAGCTCGAACTCGTTGCCAACTACGCGCAGCTTCGCGAGGACAGGGGCGCAGAAATTGTCACCCAGAGCGTGCCCCCAGTACCCTTCTGGGCCTCGATCATCGGCCTGCAGGCGCACAGACACAAGTACACGCTGGAGCTGGCAGAGCTGGCGCTTTCATTCGCCTCGCACGTGGAGATGCGGCTCAAGCATGCATTTGCCTGTCCGAGGCCGGTCGCGCTGTCGCCGCAGGTCCAGCCGATGATCCCTACGCCCGGGCATGCCAGTTGGCCCAGCGGCCATGGGACTGAAGCCTTCATCAATGCAACCGTACTCCAGGCACTGCTTCAGGCGGCCAACGGAAGTGGTGAAAAGTATCAAGAGCAGCTGCAGCGCCAGGCGGCCCGAATCGCCGTCAACCGCACCGTCGCGGGCCTGCACTACCCGGTGGACAGCGCTGCCGGACGACTCCTGGGCACGGCCCTGGGCGAGTTCTTTGTAGCCCGTTGCGCAGGCCTGCCCAAAGTCCATTCGCGCGGATTCAATGGCGCAAAGTTCCTGGGCCCCAAGGGGCACCCCGTCGATTTCGACCTGCGTGTATCGATGACCGACGGCAAGAGCGGCTACTACCAATGGGACGCGCAACCAACGCCGATCGCGGCCTCCCCCTTGCTTGCTTTCATGTGGGGCAAGGCGGTCAAAGAGTGGCTGCCGCCGGAATAGGTGCTTCCATGAAATGGAGTCCCCTCCCGAAAGGCCGGTTCACAGGGATCGACTGGTCGGCAACCGATGCGACCGACGGCTTTGATCCGTACCTTGTCTGGGCCGAAGCTGACCAGTTTTCCGGCTTTGAAAAGCATGCCTTCAGATGGTTGTCACTCATCATCGAGCTTTCGCCCGGCGTCACGGTCGCTGATTTCAAGGCAGCCGCATCACCCGGATGGCTCCACGTTCCGCCGGTCTATACGTCTGGTGATGCGCCCGCAGGCTTGAGCTTCTGCACGGCGCGGGTCAAGCGTGAATTCTTCCACTACATCCAGGAAGGAGGAAGCCTGTACGGGTTGGTGAAGCGGTTCGAGCTGGGCATGTCGCTTGCGCAGGGCGCCGACAGACCTACTGCCGCTGTCAAGCCTCCGTATGGTCACGCTGCTGACCGGCTCAAGGGCAAGGTGTTGGGCGTGATTGACGGAGGCTTTGCATTCGCCAACGCGAACTTCCTGGCACGAGGGGGTACACGGCTGAAGTATTTCTGGAGACAAGACCATGAAGGCAAGGGTCCGGCTCCAGACTCCATGCAGTACGGACATGAGCTGAAGGCGACTGACATTGATCATTCCATCGGCCGAAATACGTTCAATGGTCTGGTGGATGAGTCGGGGGTGTACCGAGACCTGCTTTTCGGGATGGAAATGGAGAAGCTGGTAAGCCACGGCACCCACGTCCTGGATCTCGCGTGTGGCCCCCGCCTGCTTGCCGCACAGATCAGCGGAGCGGACGCGCCTCCAAGCTGGGCTGATGCCAACGACGATGCGAGCCGAGCCCATGTGGTGGCCGTGCAGATTGACTGGCATACGGTGCTGGACACATCGGGAGGATCGATGAACGTGCACCTGCTCGATGGCATGATGTACATCCTGTCGCGTTGCGCCCGCAACGCCAGTGTCGCGGTCAACCTCAGCTGGGGTACGCTGGCCGGACCGCACGACGGCACTTCAGTTCTGGAAGCTGCCATGGACCAGCTCATGGACCTGAAATCAGGCCTGCTGCAAATCGTGGTGGCCGCAGGGAACGGCTACCAGGATCGCATGCATGCCAACGCGACGCTGGCGCCAAAGCAGGACATCACGCTCCATTGGCGGGGCCAGCCCGGGGACCTGAGCCAGAACTTTCTCGAAATCTGGATTGAAGAAGGCCACCAGGGGTTGGAAATTCAGCTCACGCCCCCGGGACACCCGTCGCTGCCGGGGCTTCGCATGGGGGAGGCAAAAATGTGGACGGGGGAAGGAGACAAGCCATTGTGCGCGTTGATCTACCCACCGTCAGTGGCCACCGGTACCCGCGGCACTTGCGCGCTACTTGCAGTATCGGCCACCTTCAGTGACAGCAGGAAAACTGCGACCGCCCCCAGCGGCGTCTGGCAGATCAAGCTGGTCAACAGGGGAGCCGCACCGGTCACGGTTGATGCCTATATAGAGCGTGACGACGAGATCATAGGCGTGCGTACGGGCGCCAGGCAGTCACACTTTGAAGACATTGACTATGACACCAGCGGTAATCCGGACTCATTTGTTGATCACCCTGACAACCCTTCGCCTATCCGGCGCAGCGGCACCTTCAACAGCATTGCCACTGGCGCCAGGGTGTTGACGGTAGGCGGCACGGTCATATCAGATGGCAACTGGACGCGCTACTCCCCGCGCAAGCCAGACCCGGACCGGGAAAGGCGGGAGAGGCCGGGCGTCATCAAGACGCCGGACACCAGTGCGCCAAGCGACGAAAGCCGCGCAGTCATTGGGATGGGGGCCGCCGGAACACGCAGTGGTTCATGGGTGCGATTGGGCGGCACCACAGGTCACGCGCAGGATATTCAACGCAATGTAGCCGGCGCTACCAGCGTGATGGCAGCTTGTTGACAAGCGTGATCTGCTTGACACCCAGCTGGAGGTAGCCGCCCTTCTCAAGATCCTTGAGCAGGCGGCTCACCATCTCGCGTGATGCGCCAATGCGGCTGGCAATGTCCTGGTGGGTAATGGGCCGGATGACGACCGGGTAGCCCTCGACAGCGGCGCCCTGGTAGCCTTCCAGCAGGCTGATGACACGGCCATAGACATCCAGCAGCGCGATGTTGCGCGCGGTTTCCGTGGCCGCCCGCGCGCGTCCAATGACCTGGGCGACCAGGTCCAGGGCAAACTCAGGCTCTTCGGCAAGGTGTTCGCGTACAGCAATGCGCGTGACAGCAGCGCATACACAGGGTTCAAGTGTCAAGATCGACGCCGAGCGCGGTCCCCCGTCAAGAGACATCTCGCCGAAGTAATCTCCCGCCTGAATGGTTCCGTAGGTGATCTCGC
>CAZFKW010000288.1:0-5610 GCA_964519795.1 uncultured Ramlibacter sp.
GAAAAGGAGAAGCTGCCGCACCAGGTGCTCAACGCCAAGCAGCATGCCCGCGAGGCCGACATCGTCGCGCAGGCCGGCCGCCCCAAGATGATCACCATCGCCACCAACATGGCGGGCCGCGGCACGGACATCGTGCTGGGCGGCAACCTTGAAAAAGCCATCGAGGCTGTGGAAGCTGATCCATCCCTGGACGCAGCGGCCAAACAGAACCAGATCGACCGGCTGCGGGTGCAGTGGACCAAGGACCATGAAGCGGTAAAGGCGCAGGGCGGCCTGCGCATCATTGCCACAGAGCGCCATGAGTCCCGCCGCATTGACAACCAGCTGCGCGGCCGTTCGGGCCGCCAGGGCGATCCGGGGTCATCCCGCTTTTACCTGAGCCTGGATGATCCGCTGATGCGCATCTTCGCGGGCGACCGCGTCAAGGCCATCATGGACAGGCTGAAAATGCCTGATGGCGAGGCCATCGAGGCGGGTATCGTCACCCGGAGCATCGAGAGCGCGCAGCGCAAGGTCGAGGCCCGCAACTTCGATATCCGCAAGCAACTACTGGAATACGACGATGTCGCCAACGACCAGCGCAAGGTGATCTACCAGCAGCGCAACGACATCCTGGATGCTGGCGACCTGACGGCGCAGATAGCCTCGCTGCGCGAAGGCTGCTTCACCGACCTGACGCACCAGTATGTGCCCGTGGAATCGGTCGAGGAGCAGTGGGACCTGCCAGGCCTGGAGAAGACCCTGCTGGAAGACTGGCAGATCGACCTGCCTCTTCAAAAGGAAGTGCAGGAGTCCAGCGCCATCACCGACGAGGACATCCTCGAGAAGGTCCTCAAGGCGGCCAACGACGCGTTTGACAACAAGGTGGCAGCGGTTGGCGGTGACAACTTCACCCAGTTCGAACGCATCGTGCTGCTGCAGAGCATGGACACGCACTGGCGCGATCACCTGAGTGCGCTGGATTACCTGCGCCAGGGCATTCACCTGCGCGGCTATGCGCAGAAGCAGCCCAAACAGGAATACAAGCGCGAAGCCTTCGAGCTGTTCGGCCAGCTGCTGGACTCGGTGAAGAATGAAGTCACCAGGATCCTGATGACGGTCAAGGTCCAGTCCACAGAGCAGCTGGGGCAGGCTGCGGTCGAGATGGAGAGCAAGGCCGAGCGCATCGCCAATGTCACCTACACCGCGCCGACTGAAGATGGGGGTGTCGAGACGGTGGTTGACGAGGAGACGCGTCGCAAGCAGCAGGTACTGACGGGATCCGCCATGCCCCGCGTTGGCCGCAACGACCCTTGCCCCTGCGGCAGCGGCAAGAAGTACAAGCTTTGCCACGGCAAGCTGGCCTGAAGACTGCGGGCGCATCCACACAGCGGGCTTCGGCCCGCTTTTTCGGGGCGCCCGGATTTCCCGATAATCCTGTGATCCTGTGAGTTACTGAAAGCTGCCCATGCCTGTCAATCTCTGCGCTCCTGATGCCGCCAGCCTCCATGCCGTCCCCGGCATCCGCATTGGCGTTGCCGAAGCCGGTATCCGCAAAGCCAACCGCAAGGATCTTACGGTCGTCCTGATGGACGAGGGTGCCTCTGTGGCTGGCGTCTTCACGCAGAACCGATTCTGCGCTGCGCCGGTGCAGCTGTGCCGCGACCATCTGGCAAGAGGTGCAGGCATCCGCGCCATGGTGATCAACACCGGCAATGCCAATGCCGGCACCGGCGACGACGGTCTGATGCGCGCGCGAGCCACCTGCATTGCGCTGGCAAAGCACCTGGAGCTTGCGCCGGAGCAGATCCTTCCGTTTTCCACAGGGGTGATCATGGAGCCGCTGCCGCACGAGCGCATCGCGGCGGGCTTGCCCGCAGCGCTTGCCGATCTGCGCGCGGACAACTGGTTGCGCGCGGCCGAAGGCATCATGACCACCGACACGGTTGCCAAGGCCTTCAGCACACAGGTGACGATCGACGGCACCAGGGTCAGCATCACGGGCATCAGCAAGGGCGCCGGCATGATCCGGCCCAACATGGCTACCATGCTGGGCTTCATGGCCACCGATGCCAATGTCGACCAGGCTGTCATGCAGCAACTGGCCACAGAGCTGGCAGACGGTTCCTTCAATCGTGTGACGGTGGATGGCGACACCTCGACCAATGACTCCTTCGTCGTCATTGCCACAAACAAGGCCGGCAATGCGCCTGTCGCGTCACTGGACAGCGACGCTGGACGCGTCCTGAAGGCTGCCATGCTGGAGGTTGCCCGCAAGCTCGCGCAGGCCATTGTGCGCGACGGCGAAGGGGCGACAAAGTTCATTGCCATCCAGGTCGAAGGTGGCAAAGACGGCGCAGAGTGCCGCAAGGTGGCCTATGCCATTGCGCATTCACCGCTGGTCAAGACGGCGTTCTTTGCCAGCGACCCGAACCTGGGCCGCATTCTGGCTGCAGTGGGGTACGCGGGCATTGATGACCTTGACCAGACGAAGATCGACCTGTTCCTCGATGACGTTCATGTGGCAGTCAATGGCGGACGCAACCCCGCCTACCGTGAGGAGGATGGCCAGCGCGTCATGAAGCAAAGCGAGATCACCGTGCGCGTGGGCCTGGGTCGTGGAGCGGCGGTGGACACCGTCTGGACCTGTGACTTCAGCCACGACTACGTCACCATCAATGCGGATTACCGGTCCTGACTCACCCATGAACGAAAAATTCGAACACCTGCTCGAGCGTGCCCATGCGCTCATCAACCGCATCGAGGCAGTGCTGCCGCAGCCGCTCACCGCACCCGACTGGTCGCAGGCGATAGCCTGGCGTTACCGCAAACGATCTTCAGGCCATGGCACGATGGAGCCGGTGCGCCATGTTGGCGCGATGCAACTGGACAATCTCAAGGAGATCGATGTCCAGAAAGAAAAGATCCGGCGCAACACGCAGCAGTTCGTCAATGGCACCCCGGCCAACAACGTGCTGCTGACCGGCGCGCGCGGTACGGGCAAGTCATCGCTCATCAAGGCGTGCCTGAACGAATATGCGCCCCAGGGCCTGCGGCTGATCGAGGTGGACAAGGCCGACCTGGTTGACCTTCCCGACATTGTCGATGTGGTCGCTGCGCGGCCCGAGAAATTCATCGTGTTCTGCGACGACCTGAGTTTCGAGGAGGGCGAACCCGGCTACAAGGCGCTCAAGTCCATTCTTGATGGTTCAGTGGCGGCTTCGACTCCCAACGTTCTCATCTATGCCACCAGCAACCGGCGCCACCTGTTGCCGGAGTACATGAAGGAGAACCTGACCTACCAGCACACTGACGATGGCGAGGTGCATCCGGGGGAGGTGGTGGAAGAAAAAATCTCGCTGTCGGAGCGTTTCGGGCTGTGGGTGAGCTTCTATCCTTTTACGCAGGATGAATACCTGATCATCGTGGCGCAGTGGCTGTCTTCGTTTGGTGTGAGCGGGCCGGCGATCGAGGCGGCGCGAGGCGAGGCACTCGTCTGGGCGCTGGAGCGGGCCTCGCGTAGCGGGCGGGTCGCCTACCAGTTTGCGCGCGACTATGCGGGCCGGCACGCCGCTACGGGCCAGAAGGCCTGACATTGCATGGCAGTCCTGGTGGCCGATGCAGGCAGACCCCGGGAGGGCGGACCTGACCGCGCTGTGGTTGACGTCGCCGTCGGGGTGCTCATCCGCAGCGACGGCGACTTCCTGCTGACCTCGCGGCCGCAAGGCAAAGTCTATGCGGGTTACTGGGAGTTTCCGGGCGGCAAGCTGGAGCATGGCGAGACGGTCGAGCAGGCGCTGCGCCGTGAACTCGTGGAGGAGATCGGTATCACGATAGGCGCGGCGAATCCGTGGAAGATCGAAGTCGTGGACTACCCTCATGCGCTGGTGCGCCTGAACTTCTGCAAGGTCTTTGACTGGACAGGCCAGCTGCAGATGCGCGAAGGGCAGCTCTTTGCCTGGCAGCGCCTGCCCGTGGAGGTGAGTCCCGTGCTGCCGGGGACTGTCCCCGTACTTCAGTGGTTTGCCGAGGAGCGGCAGTTCGCAGCCGCAACCCACGCGGCTACGCAGTGAACTACTGAAGCTTCGGGTCGCCGAAGGTCCCGTCTTCGGGCGGGGCTTCGGCCGCTACACGAAAGCTCTCGCTGGCCCAGGCGCCCAGATCCATGTTCTTGCAGCGTTCGCTGCAGAAGGGCCGGTACGGATTGCCTTGCGCGTAGATGCTGTCGCCACCGCAGCCTGGGCAGCGGACAATCTTCACGGGTGTCTTGGGTGCGTCATGCTGCGCCACGGCTAATTCCTTGAATCTGGTACGTCAGGCCAATCAGGAGCAAAGTGTGAGCTCGAATGCAGCGTCGCCCGTTGCGGCATGCAGGCGCTCGTCGGCTTCATGGCGCATCAGCCGCACCGAGACGATCAGCCGGTTGCAGCTGATTTCGGGGATGAGCTGCATCGACGGGTCGATCTTCAGGCGCAGCAGCTGGAATGCGCGCCCCTGCGGCAGGGTCTGCTGGAACTGCCCCCCTGTTGCCATGATCTTCTGCGGTGCGCCGGAATCGCGCAGCAGCTTGAGCAGTATGTGGATGGATTCGGCCAGCGCGCCCAGCGTACCGGCCCAGCGTTGCAGGTCTGCGCGGCGGGATGCCGGGGCGGTCTGCTGCCAGGCATAGTAGGCGGGCAGGTCAAACTCGCAGGTGCCGCCGGGGATGCCCGCACGGCTGCGTATGCTCATGAGCCAGTCGTTCTCTGTCAGCGACTGCCCCGCCTTGCCCGGCTGGTTGTTCAGCGCGCTGAAGCAACTGTCGAGTTGCCCCACGACGTCATCCAGGACGCTCTCGGCAATGGCCGGATTGCCGCGGTAGCTGTTGAGGATATTTTTCTGCTTTTCCAGGTCTTTCATCACGTCCGACTTGAGGTCGGCGCGCGCCCCGACGTCCATGACTTCGAAGATCGTGGTCAGGGCGAAGTGGTGATCCAGGGGGTGGTCACGCGGCACCAGTTCGCCAAGGCGGCGGAACAGGTGCTCCAGGCGAAGGTAGGTGCGGATTCGCTCGTTGAAGGGGTATTCGTACAGGATCACGCTGCTGTTTCCAATTGGAGCCTGTGAACAGACCTAGCCCAATGATAGCCCGAAGGCGCGTGCGGCCTGCGTCACTTCTGCCTGCAACCCGTCAAGTGTCAGGCCATCGTTGAAGATCACCATGTCGGCAGCGGCCAGCCGCTGCGCCCGGGTCGCTTGCGCGGCAATGATGAGGGCCACCGCACCGGGCTCCAGCGCGCTGCGTGCCACGACTCTGGCCGTCTGCGTCTGCGCCGTGCAGTCGATGACGAGAATGCGGTCAAGTTGCGGGCGCCAGCGGCCGGACTCCACCAGCAGGGGAATGTCGAACACGATGCAGGTGTGGCCGGTGGCAAGGGCTTCCCGGGTCTGGCGGGTGGCTTCCAGGCCGACGAGGGGATGAATGATGCCTTCCAGGCGCTTCTTGGCGCTACTGTCGGCATAGGCCAGCGCGCGCATGGCGTCGCGGTCAAGGGCCCCCTCCGGCGTGATGAATGCCGCACCGAACTCGGCTGCAATTGGCGCGATGGCTGCTCCGCCAGCCATCGTGACGCTGCGGGCATTGGCATCTGC
>CAZFKW010000289.1:0-2817 GCA_964519795.1 uncultured Ramlibacter sp.
GTCCGGAAGGCCTCACGAAGACGACGTCCCAAACGCCGTGGCCCAGCTTGATGCCGCGGTTCTCGAACTTGGTGAGCGGGCGGTAGCCGGGCTTTGGCGCGAAGCCGTCCGCCGTGTTTGCCAGCAGTGGCTCGGCCGACAGCACCTCCAGGATTTGCTGCGCATACGGCTCCCAGTCGGTTGCGCAATGCAGGTAGCCGCCGGGCTTGAGCCGCGCGGCCAGCTTTGCCACCAGAGCTGGCTGCAGCAGGCGGCGCTTGTTGTGTTTTTTCTTGTGCCAGGGGTCTGGGAAGAACACGTGTACGCCGTCCAGTATCTGTAGCGGGAGCATGTGGTCGATGACTTCGACGGCGTCGTGCGCGAGGATGCGGATGTTTGCAAGCCCCTGCTCGCCTATACGTTTGAGCAATGCACCCACACCGGGCTCATGCACTTCGCAGCAGAGGAAATTGTCGCCAGGCCGCAGCGCTGCGATGTGCGCCGTGGCTTCGCCCATGCCAAAGCCGATTTCAAGGATGGTGGGCGCGTTGCGCCCGAACGCGGCGGGCAGGTCAATGGCGTGGGGCTGGTAGGGGACGATGAACTGCGGCCCGAGTTCCTCAAATGCGCGTGTCTGGCCGGTGGTGATGCGGCCGGCGCGCCGCACAAAGCTCCTGATGACTTTGGGGTGGGAAATGTCTTTGGGGTTTTCGCTCATTCCCGGATTGTCTTCTACCCGCAACGCTCACTGTCCGTGGCTGTCACATTGCAGTTGACGACAAAGGTCGCACTGGAGCCCCTGGGCAGGGCGGGAATGGTGACGCTGCTGCCGAGCAGGTCGGGCCACTGGCCGGCCACAGGGTTGTAGGTGTTCTGCAACGGGGCACCAAGGAACAGCGTCGTGCCGCTGATGCCGGTGATCAGCGCCTATTCGTGGCGCCCTGCGGTGGCGGGCTGCTGGAGTCCTGCTTGCCCGAGGGTGCTGTTCAGGACGCACTGGCGGGCGCGATGGCCCTTGGCACCAGGCCCGGGCAGCGCCTCACCGGTACGGCCACTGTCCGCAGGCCCATGCCAGCCAGTCCGGCACAAGCTTGATTTCCCCCGGCGCCATGTCAATGCCCAGGAACCTGCCTGCTTCGCGCAGGGCTGCAAGTGGCTCACCAACGTCCAGGGGCTGCGCGCCGTTTTGCTTGGACAGCTTTTCCCCATTGGCGCCCGCCACCAGCGGCGTGTGCAGGTATTGCGGGGTGGAAAGGCCGAGCGCCTGCTGCAGCAGGATCTGCCGGGCCGTGTTGTCCGTCAGGTCCTGGCCGCGCACGACATGGGTGACACCTTGCGCTGCGTCGTCAACCACGACGGCCAGCTGGTAGGCCCAAAGGCCGTCAGCGCGTTTGAGGACGAAGTCGCCCACTTCACTTGCGACATCCTGTACCTGCCGGCCCAGTCTGCGGTCCTGCCATTCGACGGCAGGCTGCCCGTCTGTGCGCAGCCGCCAGGCGCGCGGCGCCAGGCCATGCAGGCCATGCCTGCAGGTTCCGGGGTAGATCAGCTCGCCATGACGTTCACGCTTCAGACCACGGGCTGCCCACGCGGATTCAATGTCACGGCGTGAGCAGCCGCAGGGGAAGGCAAGGCCGCGTCCGACCAGTCCATCAAGTGAAGACTGGTAGGCATTGCCACGGGTCGACTGCCACACAGGGCCCTCGTCCGGTACCAGGCCGCAGGCGGCCAGCTGCGAGAGGATCAACCGGTCCGCCCCCGGAACGCAGCGCGGCGCGTCGACATCTTCAATGCGCACCAGCCAGCGGCCGCCATGAACGCGGGCATCCAGCCAGCTTGCGAGCGCTGCAACGAGCGATCCCGCATGCAGCGGGCCGGTGGGCGAGGGCGCAAAGCGCCCCACATAAGCGCTGGATGCCACGCCGCCGCCACTCACGCCATGGCCAGCGCCAGCTCAAGGCCGGAGATGAAGGCGTCTTCCACGCGGTGGCCGATGCACCAGTCGCCAGCTGCGCCGATGCCTGCCCTGGCATCCCAGAGGTGGCTTGCACCCAGCGGTTGCACGGTCTGCGCATAACGCCAGCGGTGTACCTGCGCATGCGACGGCTCGGCCCGGATGCCGGTGATCTCCGAGAACGCCTTCAGCAGCTTGGCCTGTACCCGCGCGGCGTCGTCTTCCAGGTGCTCCAGCGACCAGGCGGCGCTGGCCTGCACGGTCCACCGCTCGATCGTGCCGCGGCCGGGCTTGGACGACTCGCGCGACAGCCAGGCAATGCGGTGGTGGGTGCTGCGCGCCGCGTTCCATTGCGGACCCAGGTGGGACATGCCCGGCTGCGAAGCCTGCGGAAAGGCCAGCATCAGTGTCCAGCATGGGGCCACCTGGACTTTGGCCAGCTCGCGCACGATGCGCGGCGCCTGCGCCGAGTTCTGCAGAAGGGCGTGCGCCTGCGGGTTGGGTATGGCCAGCATGACGGCATCAAAGCCCGAATACACGTGTTGTGAATCCTCTGCGCCCGTCGTGCGCAGCTGCCACTGGCCTGATTTGAGTGTGTCGCGTTCGATGCGGGTGACGTGGGTTTCAAGTTCCACGCTGCCGCTGTCCAGCAGTGGCGCAGCCCATTGCTTGAGCAGGGCGTTCATGCCGGGCGCCGGGACCCAGTGCGGCTCGCGGGCGGGCAGCCCGGCGGCGGCCACCATGCCAAACGTGTCGAGCACACGTACCGTGCTGGCGCTCCACGCCTTGCAGACGCCGGGCGCGGTGGCCAGCGCCAGCGAAAAACGCGGGTCGCGTACGGTGAAGTACTGCGCGCCATGATCAAAAGTGCCGAACGCAGTCGT
>CAZFKW010000289.1:2827-5049 GCA_964519795.1 uncultured Ramlibacter sp.
AGCCAGGCATGAGCGCCGACGTCCGGGTGCGCGTGGCCATGCGGCCGCTGACGCCGCGGCTTTTCTCGAACACCGTGACCTTGTGGCCCGCCTGCGCCAGGGTGCGTGCACAGGTGATGCCGGCCATGCCGGCGCCGACGACGGCAATATGGCTTCGGGGGCGGGGGGCTGATCTGCTGGATGCCATGGCGTGTCTCTTTTCTGTGAAGGTCTTGATGAGGCTACTCTACACGCTGTGCGGCGAGGACCCAATGCCGTCATCTGTGGTGATGCAGTTCCAGCAGTGCTGCTCGCGTGTTGGCGTTGTCAAGCTGTTCCAGCCACCACTGCAGCGCCCGGCCCTGGCGGCCGCGCGCCGTCTGCCGCCATGAATAGCCCACCCGCACCACACGCTGGGCGCGATCCACCTGGCGCGCGATCAGGTGCCCGGCTTCGATGTACGGCCGGGCCATGCATTCAGGCAGGAAGCCCGCGCCCAGACCGCGCAGCTGGGCTTCGAGCTTTGCCTGCATGGACGGGACGGTCAGCACGTCCTGCCCACCGAGGATGCCGACGGTCAGGCCCCGGCCGCGCTGCGCCGAGTCCGCAACGGCAACCACGCGGTGCTGGCGGAGTACATCATCGCCCAGCGGCTCTGCGGCTTTGGCCAGCGGATGGTGGGGTGCCACGGCATAGACGAATCCGACCATGCCGAGCAGGCGGGTCTGCACTGAGGCCATGGTTGCGGCCTCCATCGAGCCGCCGAGGGCCAGGTCGGCCTGGCCGGAGATCAGCGCCTCGGTGGTTCCGGACAGTACTTCATCGCGGAGTTTCAGGCGCGTGGGCGGGTTGAGCGCAAAGAATTTCTCGCACAACTCAAGCAGGGTGTTGCGCGAGACCACGTTGTCCGCCGCGATGGTGAACTGCGGCTCCCACCCTGTGGCCACGCGCTTGACGCGGTTGGCGACGGCGTCCACCTCGTCCAGAAGGCGCGCGCCCTCGGCCAGCAGCGCGTCGCCGGCTTCCGTCAGCCTGGCCTGGCGGGAACTGCGGTCAAACAGCAGCACATCCAGAGCGTCCTCGATGGCGCGCACCCGGTAAGTCAGCGCGCTGGGCACCAGGCCCAGCGTCCGCGCCGCTGCCGCAAAGCTGCCGGATTCGGCTATGGCCTGCAGCATGGCGAAGGAGTCAGGAGTCAGGACATCGCGGGGAGTTTGCATCGAATGCCATTTGAAGTTGAAACTATTTGAATGATGCCATCAAACCCCGTGGATGTTCCAGGGCGGTTCACGCCCTAAAGTCCATGCATCAGGTTCAAGTTCAACCAAGGAGTACACATCATGCTGACACTTCGCAAATCCGCTGACCGGGGCTATGCCGACCATGGCTGGCTGAAGTCCTTCCACAGCTTCTCCTTTGCCGGCTATTACGACCCGCAGCACATGGGTTTCGGCAACCTGCGCGTCATCAACGAAGACCGCATTGCGCCCGGCACAGGCTTTGGCACACATGGTCACAAGGACATGGAAATCATCTCCTATGTGTTAACTGGCGAACTGGCACACAAGGACACCCTGGGCAATATCAAGGGCATCCCGCCGGGCGATGTGCAGCGCATGAGCGCCGGGCGTGGCGTGCAACACAGCGAGTTCAACCATGCCAAAGACGAGACCACGCACTTCCTGCAGATCTGGATCGAGCCCAACGTGACCGGCATTCCCGCCAGTTACGAGCAGAAGACGTTTGCCGAAAGCACCAAGCGAGGCTCGCTGCGCCTCGTCGCATCGCCGGATGGCGCGGAAGGCTCGGTGACGATTCATGCCGACGCCAGCCTCTATGCCGGCCTGTTTGACGGCGCAGAGGCCGCCACGCTGACACTGGACCCGGCGCGAAAGAGCTATGTGCACCTGGTGCGCGGCGAGCTGGAGGTCAACGGGCAGAAGCTGGCCGCAGGCGACGCCGCCATGATTGCCAGCGAAACCCGGCTGATGCTCGCCAACGGCAAGCAGGCCGAGGTGCTGGTGTTCGATCTGGCGCCCTGATTTTCTGCAGCCTGTTTGATCGCGACCTTTTTTCTTTCCTTCCCATCATTCAATTCAAGGAGTTCTTCCCATGACCCTCAACGCCCAGACCCAGAACCTGTTTTCACTGCTAGGCCGCGTGCTGATTGCGCTGCTGTTCATCCCGGGAGGTTTCAGCAAGATCGGCGGCTTCGAGGGGACGGCGGGATACATCGCCTCCAA
>CAZFKW010000289.1:5088-5609 GCA_964519795.1 uncultured Ramlibacter sp.
GGGCATTCCGCTGCCAGAGGTCTGCGCTGCGATCGCGGTTGCTGTGGAACTGGGTCTGGGCCTCTTGCTGCTTGTGGGCTGGCAGACGCGCTGGGCTGCACTGGGCATTGCGTTCTTCACCTTTGTGATCACCTTCATCTTCCACAACTTCTGGGGCGTGCCGGCCGACCAGGTCATGCAGCAGACGCAGGCTTTCTTCAAGAACATGGCTGTCGTCGGCGGCCTGCTGACCATCGCGGCCTGGGGTCCTGGCGGCTGGAGCGTTGACAGGAAGTAACCCCGGGGCGGCGTGCCGCGCCGCCTTCCCGAGAGGCAAGAACCTGGCCCGGCATCGCCGGCTGGCGATGCCCGCGCAGATCATTTCATTCAACATCAGGAAACCATCATGACAAAGACAGTTGTCGTCTATCACTCTGGCTACGGCCACACACAACGCATGGCCCAGGCCGTGGCTGAAGGCGCAGGTGCCACTCTTGTGGCCATTGACGCCGAAGGCAACCTGCCGGAAGGCGGCTGGGACA
>CAZFKW010000290.1:0-3300 GCA_964519795.1 uncultured Ramlibacter sp.
CCCGACTACATTGCCGCCCACACGAGCGGCTTCGAGACGTTGAAAGCGACGGTGCGTGACTACACGCCGGACATGGTGGCGCAGCTGTGCGGCATCAGCAAGGACGCCCTCGTCTCGGCGGCACGGATGTTCGCAACATCCCCCTCCACGCTGAGCCTGTATTGCCAGGGACTGAACCAGTCCACCAGCGGCACGGCCAAGAACGCCGCCCTGATCAACCTGCACCTCGCCACGGCACAGATCGGCAAGCCCGGCGCCGGCCCGTTTTCATTGACCGGCCAGCCCAATGCCATGGGCGGGCGCGAGGTCGGCGGCCTGGCCAACCTGTTGAGTGCGCATCGTGACATGGCCAATCCGCAGCATCGCGCCGAAGTGGCGGCGCTGTGGGGCGTGCCTTCGGTGCCGGACAAGCCGGGCAAGACAGCGGTGGAAATGTTCCAGGCCGCTGCGGACGGGGAGATCAAGGCCCTGTGGATTGCCTGCACCAACCCCGCCCAGTCCATGCCCGACCAGGCCACGGTGCGCCGTGCGCTGCAGCGCGCGGAGTTCGTCGTGGTGCAGGAAGCATTCAGCACCACCTCCACCTGTGACTACGGAAACCTGCTGCTGCCCGCCACCACCTGGGGTGAGAAGACCGGGACTGTCACCAACAGCGAGCGCCGCATCAGCCGCGTGCGCCCGGCCGTGCCGGCGCCGGGCGAGACGCGGCATGACTGGGCCATCGCAGTGGACTTCGCGCGGCGACTGGAGCTGCTGCTGCAAACCCGCAATACCGTTCGCCCTGGGCTTGGTGAAAACTGTCCCAAGCCTGGAGAAGCGGGGCTCGCGGGGCTTCGACAAGCTCAGCCCGAACGGGGTGGATTGTTCCCGTACGAAGACGCAGAGTCGGTCTGGAACGAACACCGTGAATCCACACGCGGCCGTGACCTGGACATCACAGGCATGAGCTACGCCATGCTCGAAACGGCAGGACCGCAGCAGTGGCCGCTGCCGGAAGGCCGGACGGCGGGCAAGGTCCGCCTGTATGAAGAAGGCATCTACCCCACGGCCGACGGCAAGGCCCGCTTTGCCAACACGGTGTACAAACCCGTGGCCGAGCCACGCGAGTCACGCTTCCCGTTCTCCCTCATCACCGGACGGCTGCGCGACCAGTGGCACGGCATGAGCCGCACCGGCACGCTCGGCAGGCTGTTCGGCCATGTGGCCGAGCCGGTCATCCAGATGAACCCCCAGGACATGGTGCGCCGCCTCATCAACGAAGGTGACCTGGCCTACGTCACCAGCAAGCGCGGCTCCATCGTCGTTCCGGTGCAGGCCAGCCATGAAGTCGGCTTGAGCCAGGCCTTCATCGCCATGCACTGGGGCGAGGAATACCTGAGCGGCTGTTCGAGCACCGGAGAGCGTCTGGCGGGAGTGAATGCACTCACCACGTCCGCGTATTGCCCCGGCTCGAAGCAGCCCGAACTCAAGCACGCGGCCATCAAGATCCTCAAGGCCGAGCTGCCGTGGACATTGCTTGCCGTGGCATGGCTGCCTGATGACACCGCGCTCGCGGTGCGGGAAGAATTGCGCCAGCTCATGGGCATGTTCCCTTTTGCAAGCTGCATGCCTTTCGGGCGTGAGCGCACGGGCGTGCTGTTCCGCGCTGCCTCGCATGACCCGGCCCCGGAGCACCTGCTCATGCGTCTGGAAGGCATGCTCGGCCTGGGCGGTGCAGAGACCCTGCGCTATGCCGACCAGAAGAAGGGCCAGCGCCGCGCTGCTCGCCTTGTGCGCACGGGCGGCCAGGCGCAACTCGAAAGCTTCCTGCTGGCCGGCGACACTGCGGCCGAAGCCTGGCTCAAGGCATTGCTGCAGGAAGAGCTGCCTGCGCAGGCCTACGGCCGCCTGCTGCTAGCTCCAGGCGCAAAAGCGCCTGTCACCGTGCAGTCGCGCGGCAAGCAGGTCTGCTCATGCCTGAATGTGACTGACATTGCCATCAACAAGCAACTTTTGCAATGCACCGGTAGCGGGGAAGACCGGCTGGCTTCTGTGCAGGATGCGCTGAAGTGCGGCACCAACTGCGGCTCCTGCGTACCCGAGTTGAAGCGCATGGTGCGGATGGCAGTGCCGCTGGAGCAGGCTGCATGAAAGAGACTGTCATCCTGGACTTGATCCGGGACCCATGCTGGCGATCGCAAATCATTCGTCAACGCCCAAATGGATTGCGGGTCAAGTCCGCAATGACAACGGAGACTTCGACTTGCATTTGCCGTCATTCACCAAATAGCGAAAAGTCATGAGCCATCATTGACAATCAGCCGCATGGGAATCAGCCAGTACATCAAGGAAATCGGCCGCGGCAAGGACGGGGCCCGTCCGCTCACGCGTGAGCAGTCTGCCGACCTGTTCGGTCAGGTGCTCGACGGCACGGTGACGGACCTTGAGATCGGCGGCTTCTGCCTGGCCATGCGCATCAAGGGTGAAACGCCACAGGAGATGGCCGGCTTCCTGGATGCCACGAGGCAGCGTTTGAATCTTTTTCCCGCAGGCAGCAAGCCGCTCATCGTGCTGCCCAGCTACAACGGTGCACGCAAACTGCCCGTGCTGACGCCGTTGCTGGCGCTGCTGCTGGCGCGCGAAGGCTTGCCGGTGCTGGTGCACGGCACAGCCACGGAGACGAAGCGCGTATTCGCCAGTGAGGTGCTGGACCAACTGGGGATACCCGCGCTCACCCGCGTTGTGGCCGTTCCAAACGGCCAGGCCGCGTTTGCGCCCACAGAGCTGCTGTGCCCCGGGCTCAAGCGCCTGCTGGACGTGCGCCGCGTCGTGGGTTTGCGCAATCCGGCACACAGCCTGGTGAAGCTCATGAACCCGGGAGCAGGCGATAGCGTCATCGTCAGCAGCTATACCCACCCCGAGTACGCGGTGTCGATGGCCGCCGTGTTTGAATTGACGGGCGCCACGGCACTGCTGCTGCGCGGCACCGAAGGCGAGGTGGTGGCCGACCCGCGCCGCACGCCGGAGATGCGCGGCTTCATCCATGGCAAGCCCATCCTGCTGCAGGAAGGCGTGAAGGGCACGCTGCCCACCGTCCCGCGCCTGCCGCCGGAGATTGATGCCGCCAGTACAGCTGCATACACCCGCGCTGTGATGAGTGGCAACATTGCAACTCCCTCGTCCATCGCACAGCAGGTGGAACATATCTTGCGTTTGTCGAGGCAATCATGAATACCCGGATCAATGGCAAAGTCACCCTCGTCGGCGCAGGCCCCGGCGACCCTGAACTGCTGACGCTCAAGGCCGTCAAGGCCATCCAGG
>CAZFKW010000290.1:3310-5606 GCA_964519795.1 uncultured Ramlibacter sp.
TGACCTGGTCAGCGACGCGATCCTGGCCTATGCACCACCAGGCGCGCGCATCGTGCACGTGGGCAAGCGCGGCGGCTGCAAGTCAACACCGCAGGCCTTCATCGAGAAGCTCATGCTGCTGGCCGCGCGCGAAGGCGAAAACGTCGTACGCCTGAAGGGCGGCGACCCTTTCATCTTCGGCCGCGGCGGCGAAGAAGTCGAGCGGCTTCGTGAGGCCGGGATCGAGGTCCATGTGGTCAACGGCATCACCTCGGGCCTTGCCGCCGTCACGTCGCTGGGTGTGCCATTGACGCACCGCGAACATGCGCACGGCGTGGTCTTCGTCACCGGCCATGCCAGGCCGGGCGATGAAGGTACCGACTGGCGCGCCCTGGCCGAAACAGCACGCAGTGCGAAGCTGACGCTCGTGATCTACATGGGCGTCAGCGGCGCCGAGCGCATCCAGCAGGAGCTGCTGACCGGCCTGCCCGCGCAGACACCCGTGGCCATCGTGCAGGGTGCCAGCCTCGCCGGGCAACGCCATGCCGTCACCACCCTCAACGAGTTGCACCTGACGATCCGGCGCGAGCAGCTGGCCAGCCCCGCCGTCATCGTGGTGGGCGACGTGATCAAGGGTGTCACCGCTGCATCGCTGGCGCCACAGGCCCCAGCACCCAACATCCGGGCAGCATAGGGAGTTGCGGGCCTGCGGCCTGCACGCCTGCGCGCTTGTGGCGGATACACTGCAGCCCAATCACCCGACCCGTGGAGGGCGCATGCTCGACAAACTGAATGAACTGACCGAAAGCCACGGCGCACTGCGTCCGGGCCGCGGCCCCATCAGCGGTCCTTGAATCGCTGCGGATACATTGCACCTTGCTCTGCAACCCGCAGGGAGCGCCAATGAACGCAACCCACCCGGCATCATGCAAGACGCATTGAAAGACGTTCCGAATGCCCGCCTGCTTCTGATACCAGGTACCGTAACCACACGCGGTCACGGCACTGTTGGCGTGGCAGCATCATGGGCAGAGGAGTGCAGGGACTTCCTGACAAAAGTCCCGCTCAGGCAGGTCGAGCAGCTTTGACATAAATGGCACTTGCTTGAGCGGTTGCTTTGCACCAACCCTGGGTAAGTACCCAGACCCCCGAGAACGGGATGGCAGGCAGGCGCCAGCCCAGAAAAGTGCCATTTGCTTTAACATGAACGTCATCATCAAAGGCGTCACAGGAACACAACATGAGCATCAACAACAACGAGCGCACCGCACTGGAACTGCGTTCGCTCATCAAGAGCAGCGGCGAACTGGAGCTGTCTTTGGCCGAAGTGCCCGTGCCGCGTCCGGCAGCCGGTGAAGTGCTGGTCCGCATGGAGGCGTCACCACTGAACCCTTCGGACCTGGGCCTGCTGTTCGGCGCCGCCGACATGCGCAGCGCCACGGCATCGGGCAGTCCCGGCCGGCCGATGGTCACGGCGCGCGTTCCCGAAGCGGCCATGAAGGCCATGGCCAACCGGCTCGACGTCTCCATGCCGGTCGGCAACGAAGGCGCGGGCGTGGTGGTGGAATCCGGTTCGTCCGCCGCCGCGCAGGCGCTGCTGGGCAAGACCGTGGCCCTGATCGGCGGCGCCATGTATGCGCAGTACCGGTGTATCGCCGCAGATCAATGCCTGCTGCTGCCCGAGGGCGCGACGCCGGCCGACGGTGCCTCTTCCTTCATCAACCCGCTCACCGCTCTGGGCATGGTGGAGACGATGCGGCGCGAAGGCCACAGCGCGCTGGTGCACACCGCTGCAGCTTCCAACCTGGGCCAGATGCTGAACCGCATCTGCATGAAGGACGGCATCGCCCTGGTGAACATCGTCCGCAAGCAGGAGCAGGCCGACCTGCTCAGGGCGATGGGCGCTACCTGGGTGTGCGTCACGGCTTCGCCCAGCTTCCTGCAGGACCTCACAGAGGCCCTGGCCGCCACCGGTGCCACCATCGCCTTCGACGCCACCGGCGGCGGCAAGCTGGCCGGGCAGATTCTCAGCTGCATGGAGGCGGCGCTCGGCAGGAAGGTCAAGGAGTACAACCGCTACGGCACGACCACGCTCAAGCAGGTCTACATCTACGTTGGCCTGGAGACCGGGCCCACCGAGTTCAACCGCAACTTCGGGTTCGCCTGGAGCATGGGCGGCTGGCTGCTGTTCACGTACCTGCAGAAGCTCGGCCCGGCGGCAGTGCAGGCGCTCAAGCAGCGTGTGGCGGCGGAGTTGAAGACCACCTTTGCCAGCCACTACGCAAAGGAAATCTCGCTGGCGGAGGTGCTCGACCTT
>CAZFKW010000291.1:0-5341 GCA_964519795.1 uncultured Ramlibacter sp.
CGGTCCGCCTGCTGATCTTCCTGCTGGTGCCGGAAGCCGCCACGCAGAAGCACCTTGAAATCCTGTCAGAAATTGCGGAATTGCTCAGCGACGCGCCTTTGCGCGAGAAGATCAAGTCCAGCACCAGCGCCGCCCAGCTCCACGAAATGATCGCGACCTGGCAGTCCGCCCAGCCAGCGTAATGGCTCCCCCCCGAAGCGCCTTTGGCTCCCCGTGCCACCCCCAGAGGTGGTGGCTCTTCGGGAAACCGTCCAAGCCTGCGCAGGCAGCCTTGGAGCCGCGGCCCTCAGCCCCTCAGGGGGCGCAACCAGCGGCCCGGCAAAGCCGGTTCTGCGGTTGCTCACGAAAAGTCATTGACGATCTGCCAGCATGAAGCCGACTGTTGTCAGCGCTGACGTACTGTTTGAAGACCACCGCGGCCAGCTCAAGTGGGAATGGGTGGCCGGTCTTGGCGCTTCCGAGCGGCGCTTTGATGAAGTTGCCGTGCGCGCAGCCCGCTCCGGCGCGGACCTGGTCGGATACCTCAACTACATCCATCCCTACCGCGTGCAGATCCTGGGCGAGCGCGAGATCGCCTACCTGACCAATGCGACGCCGGATGATTGCGCCCGCCGGATCTCGCGCATCGTCACGCTGGAGCCGCCGGTGCTGATCCTGGCTGACGGCCAGACCGCGCCCGATGCGTTGCTGTCCATGTGCGAGCGCGCGCAGATACCGATGTTCGCGACGAAGGAGTCGTCGGCCTTTGTGATCGACGTGCTGCGCGCCTACCTGTCCAAGCACTTTGCCGAACGCACTTCGATGCACGGAGTCTTCATGGACATCCTGGGCCTGGGCGTGATGATCACCGGCGAGTCGGGCCTGGGCAAGAGCGAACTGGGGCTGGAGCTGATCTCGCGCGGCAATGGCCTGGTGGCCGACGACGCCGTGGACCTGTTCCGGATCAACCAGACCACGATTGAGGGCCGTTGCCCCGAACTGCTGCAGAACCTGCTGGAGGTGCGCGGCATCGGCCTGCTGGACATCCGCGCGATCTTCGGCGAGACGGCGGTGCGCCGCAAGATGCGCCTGAAACTCATCGTGCACCTGGTGCGCCGCGAGACGCTGGAGCGCGAATACGAGCGCCTGCCCTACGAGCCGCTCACGCAGGACGTGCTGGGCATTCCGGTGCGCAAGGTCGTGGTGCAGGTGGTGGCCGGCCGCAACATCGCCGTGCTGGTGGAAGCGGCCGTGCGCAACACCATCCTCCAGCTGCGCGGCATCGATACCTACCAGGACTTCGTCGAGCGCCACCGCAAGGCAATGGAGTAGGCGGCCGTCAGGCCGCTTCGCAGTGCGTCGATTCCAGGGAAGCCGTGGAACCGGCTATGCCGGGCCACTGGCTTCGCCCCCCAGCGGGGGGAGCGGCCGAAGGCCGGACGGGGGGGCAGGTCTATTCGGGCAGGGGTCTTTGATGCAGTGTGTGTAAAGGCTCAGGGCGTGGTCGGCGATGGTGAAGCCCTTGGCCTTGGCCACGGCGTGCTGGCGCTTCTCGATCTCGGCGTCGTAGAACTCCTCGACCCGTCCGCAGTCCAGGCAGACCATGTGGTCGTGGTGGGTGCCTTCATTGAGCTCGTAGACGGCCTTGCCGCTTTCAAAATGGCTGCGGCTCAGGATGCCGGCCTGCTCGAACTGGGTGAGCACCCGGTAAACAGTGGCCAGGCCGATGTCGGAACGCTCCTCCAGCAGCACCCGGAACACGTCTTCGGCCGTCATGTGGCGCAGCGCGCCCTTCTGGAAAACGTCCAGGATCTTGAGGCGGGGCAAGGTGGCTTTCAGGCCAGTGCTTTTCAGTTCGTCGATATTGGCCATGGGGGTCTTTCTTCTGCGGGCAATGCCGCATGGCTGCGCAGGCCCAGCCGCTACAATGGCCCGATCAGTGCGACACGAGTCGCTTTGAAGCTGACCAAGTGTCAGCCATTGTGAGGTTATTGTCTCCTATAACTAGGACAGTTTCCACTGGGTGCAAGACCCAGTTTATCCAAGGGACCGCCACGCCGCAAAGCGTTACGGTCCGGACGGGTCGTGTCGATATCCTCGACCCGAAACCGTCCTCACTAGGCCTGTGGAACACCGGGAGGTTCCCACATGGCTCCGCTGCCGCCTTGCGGCAGTGGTGAACGGCTCTCGGACGCGGCGACCCCGCATCGGGAATCAGTGCAGTGCTTGAATAGTCACTCAGAGCATGAAGCTCTGAACTACCTTGTTCCGCATCGTGCGCAAGCATGTTCGCCGGAACCTGCTGTATGACTAGCAGTAGCCTACGTTGGCATGCATCGGCGGTAACGCTGGTGTGTGAAGCCCAACTGACAAAGTACCCCCGCGTTAGCGGCGACGCACATCCGCGAGGAGGGCGTCGGATTCTGCCAGCAGAGAGGCGGTTGAGGGGCGAGGCTAGTTCTGTATGGGTAAGGTAATCTGAACTGTTGTTTGAATCCGGGTGACCATTGCCAGGCCAAATCTGCTGATAGGCCTGAACGAAAACGTACGCTGCCGGTTGTCTCCGTTGATCGTGGAGACACGTCATCAAAGCGCAGCCCCGGAAAAGACAGGCCCTAACCAGACAGGCAATCGCTAACGCGGTTGTCGGTAGCTCAGGGAACGTGGTAAGCCCCACCATCCGCCCACACGCTTCGGTGTGTGGGCAGGCAAGCCGCAAGGCAAGCTGACGGACGAGGGGGTATGGGATTGTGGAAAAAGCGAACGGCTGCCTGTAACGGGTGGCATAGGGGTTCAAGATTTGCCCCGGCACGAAAGTGCGCAGACTTCCACGCGGTGCAATCGTCGCTAGACGGCTGCATGAGTTCATGAAAGCCCCGAAGGGATGCACCATCCCTTCGGGGACAGGTGCGTCCTCGAGGGAACAAAACTTCCAACGAGGAAAGCATGACCAACATCATTGACAACAATGACGCTGCGTCCTCGCACGAAAAGCCGGACTGGCACGCCATCGATTGGCGTGCGGTTGAGCGGACCGTGAGAACGACGCAGAAACGCATAGCGAAGGCTACGCAGGAATGCGACTGGAGGAGGGTACAAGCCCTGCAACGGTCGCTGACCCACTCGTTTGCCGCCAGAGCACTGGCGGTGCGGCGGGTGACAGAAAACCATGGCAAGCGAACGGCGGGAGTCGATCGCGAACTCTGGGACACGCCTGACCTGAAATGGAGGGCAGTCGGCAAGTTGAAACAGCAAAGGGGGTACAGACCGAAGCCGCTGCGGCGGGTCTACATCCCCAAGTCGAACGGGAAGGAGCGCCCATTGGGCATTCCGACCATGTTCGACCGGGCCATGCAGGCACTTCACCTGCTTGGTCTTGAGCCAGTGGCAGAGTCCACGAGTGATCCGAACAGCTACGGCTTTCGGCGAAACCGCTCGACGTGGGATGCCATGGGCCAGATATTCGTCTGCATGTCCCAGAAGGCCTCGGCCCAATGGGTACTGGAGGCGGACATCCAAGGCTGTTTCGACCACATCAACCATCACTGGCTGGTTAGTCACGTTCGCATGAACAAGACGATCCTGACACGATGGTTGAAAGCTGGAGTGGTCCACAAGGGCCAGTTGACGCCAACTGATGAAGGTACCCCGCAAGGGGGCATCATCTCGCCAACACTGGCGAATGTGACCTTGAATGGACTGGAATCTGCCCTTAAAGCTCACCTCGGTGAGAAACTGGGCAAGACGAAAGCCGCAACCTTCAAGATCAATGTGGTTCGGTACGCCGACGACTTCATCGTGACAGGCACCTCGAAAGAGGTGCTCGAAACCGAAGTCCGGCCGTGGATAGAAGGCTTCCTCGCACAACGGGGATTGCAGCTATCGCCGGAGAAGACGCGAGTCACGCACATTGACCGGGGGTTTGACTTCCTGGGGTGGAACTTCCGCAAATACCGCGGCACACTGCTCACTAAGCCGAGCCGGAAAAACGCGAAAGCGTTCTACGACAAGGTGGCGGAGGTAATCAAGATACACCTGATGGTGAAACAGGCGGTGCTCATCGACAAACTGAATCCAATCCTTCGGGGCTGGGCGCAGTACCACCAGCCGGTGGTCGCGAAAGAGATGTTCAACAAGATGGATTCGCTGATTCATTGGCGGCTGACTCGTTGGGCAAGACGGCGGCATCCAAAGAAAGCCCCGACATGGTGTGCCCAGAAGTATTGGGCGCATTTGGACGGGCGATCCGAGTTTGTTGCTGTCAAAGACACCGATTCGGGCGAAAAGAAGCTGGTGCGGCTGTGTGTGCTTGCAGACACGGTCATCACCCGACACCAGAAGATCAAGGGGGATTACAACCCCTTTGACCCAAGGTGGGAGGCGTACGGCGAGGAGCTGCACGGGAAACGGATGCTGCAAAGCATCGGCTACCGCAAGCAGCTCACCTCGCTTTACAAGGCCCAGTCGGGGAAATGCGCGCTTTGTGGGACGTCGATCACACGGGAAACCGGGTGGCATGACCATCACATCGTCCGAAAAGTGGATGGCGGGTCTGACCTTCTGTCCAATCGGGTGCTACTGCACCCGGTGTGCCACGCCAAGTTGCATGCCAAAGGTTTGAATGTTGTAAAGCCGGTCTCGGGATGAGACTTTGACAAATAAATCGAGGGGGTGGCAAGGTTTAGGTGGGTGATTACAATCACCCTGCTGACCAAGCCCCCGGGATTTGTTTATTGTTGTGCTTGAGCCGGATGCGATGAAAGTCGCAAGTCCGGTTCTTAGGGGGGGATGGGTCAGTAATGACCTATCCCTACCCTCCTATCGCTACACCTTCCCCCATGCCTGCAAACCACCGCCGTAGCGCCCCTCAGGGCTTGAGCCGTTACGCTCAACGGGGCCTGACTGTCATTGCTGTTGCCGCGCTTGCCGCATGCAGCAGTTTCGACGGCATGTCCAGCCGTTTTGCGGGGATTGTCACGCCGTACAAGATCGAGATCGTCCAGGGCAACTTCGTGTCGAAGGAGCAGGTGCAGGCCTTGCAGCGCGGCATGCTGCGTTCGCAGGTCAAGGAGGTGCTGGGCACGCCGCTCATGAGCAGTGTTTTCCATGCCGACCGCTGGGACTATGTATTCACGCTGAAGCGCCAGGGGGTGGAGCCGCAATCGCGCAGGCTGACCCTGTTCTTCCAGGGCGACCAGCTTGACAAATGGGAAGGCGACGAGATGCCGACCGAGGCCGAGTTCGTGGCCCAGCTCGACAAAGGCCGCAAGCCGGCCAAAGTCCCGTTGCTGGAGGTCCCCGAGGATGTCCTCAAGGAATTCAGCCTGAAGAATCCGCCGCCTGCGCGCCCGCCGACAGCCGT
>CAZFKW010000291.1:5351-5567 GCA_964519795.1 uncultured Ramlibacter sp.
GCAGCGCCTGCGGCCGCCTACCCGCCGCTTGAAGCGCCGGGCACCAGCACCCAGGCCTGGGATGCCTCGACGCAGCGCGCAGTGGTGGCAGCAGCTGCCGCAAGGCCATCCGCACCGGCACCAGTGGTGTCGCCGGCAACACCCACCGGCCCTTCGCCCGCCCCCGCACCTGCTTCCAGGCCGATGCAGGCTGCCCCCGCAACCGCACCCTCTCCT
>CAZFKW010000292.1:0-2617 GCA_964519795.1 uncultured Ramlibacter sp.
AGAGGCCCGCTTGCGGCGCGCTGTGCGTGATGCCGGCTACGAGCCCCGTACCCCGGCGCAGGCCGCTTCGGACGGCAACGCTTCGCCCTGGTCGGGCTTCATGCCTGTGGCCATTGGCCTGCTGCTGTCGGCGCCGCTGGTCATCCCGATGCTGGGCGACCTGTTCGGCAAGCACTGGATGCTGCCCGCCTGGGTGCAGTTTGCGCTGGCCACGCCGGTGCAGTTCATCCTGGGCGCGCGGTTCTACCGTGGCGCCTGGCATGCCCTGCGCGTGATGACGGGGAACATGGACTTGCTGGTGGCCATTGGCACCAGTGCGGGCTGGGGCCTGTCGGTCTGGCTGTGGATGAATGCCGGCGACGCCATGCCGCACCTGTACTTCGAGGCATCGGCCGTGGTGGTGACCCTGGTGTTGCTGGGCAAATGGCTGGAGGCGCGCGCCAAGCGCCAGACCACGGCGGCCATCCGCGCGCTGCATGCGCTGCGGCCCGACGTGGCGCACGTGCTGCGCGCCACGGGGGAAGAGGAGGACGTTCCGGTAGCGGAACTGCTGGTGGGCGACCGCCTGGCCGTGAAGCCCGGCGAGCGCATCCCGGCTGACGGTGTGGTGGCCGAGGGCCGCACGCAGGTGGACGAATCCATGCTGACGGGCGAGCCGCTGCCGGTAGCCAAGGATGTGGATGCGAAGCTCACAGGCGGCAGCATCAACGGTGACGGCCGCGTGGTGATGCGTGTGACGGCGACGGGCAGCGAGTCGGTGCTGGCGCACATCATCCGCCTGGTGGAAGACGCGCAGTCGGCCAAGGCGCCGATCCAGCGGCTGGTGGACCAGGTGTCAGCCGTGTTTGTGCCGGTCGTCCTGGTGATTGCAGTGGCGACGCTGGCCGGCTGGCTCTGGGCGGGTGTGGGCGTGGAGGCCGCGCTGATCCACGCCGTGGCGGTGCTGGTGATTGCCTGCCCCTGCGCGCTGGGCCTGGCCACGCCTGCAGCCATCATGGCAGGCACCGGTGTGGCGGCTAAGAACGGCATCCTGATCAAGGACGTGCAGGCGCTGGAGATTGCGCACAAGGTGGATACCGTTGCATTTGACAAGACCGGCACATTGACCATGGGCCGCCCGCGCCTGACGGCTGTGGCTGCGGCTGGCGGGGTTGATGAGGCGGAGATGCTGGCGGCGGTGGCCGCAGTGCAGGCGGGCAGCGAGCACCCGCTGGCGCATGCGGTGGTCGCCGCAGCCGGCGAGCGCGGGCTGCGGCCGGGCAGGGCTCATGATGTGCGGGCTGTGCCGGGGCGCGGAACCGAAGGTGAGGTGGACGGCAGCACCTGGCGCATTGGCAGCCTCGCCTGGATGGCGGAGCTTGGCGTGCCGATGGGTGAGCTGGCGGGCCGGGCGGCGCAGATGCAGGCTGAAGGTGCGACCGTCTCAGCGGTGGCGGAAACGGTGAATGATCCTGCTGGAGGACCCGATGCAGCAACGGATGGCGTTGACAGGACCCGGCCCATGCTGCGCGCGCTGCTGGCCTTTGGCGATGAGCCCAAGCCCGGTGCAAAGGAGTCGCTGGCTGCGCTGCGCGCGCTCGGCATCCGCGTGATGATGATCTCCGGCGACAACCAGGGCGCGGCGCTGGCCATGGGTGCGCGCCTGGGCCTGGCGGCGGATGAGGTGATGGCGCAGGTGCTGCCGGCCGACAAGTCCGCTCGCATCACGCAACTGCGCCAGGGCGGGCATGTGGTGGCCATGGTGGGCGACGGCGTGAATGATGCGCCTGCCCTTGCTGCGGCCGATGTGGGCATTGCCATGGGCAGCGGCACCGACGTGGCCATGCACGCGGCCGGCATCACGCTGATGCGTGGCGATGTCGGGCTGGTGGCTGCCGCGCTGGACGTCTCGCGCCGCACTGTGGCCAAGATCCGGCAGAACCTGTTCTGGGCCTTTGCCTACAACGTGGCCGGGATTCCGCTGGCGGCGCTGGGCTACCTGAGCCCGGTGGTGGCGGGGGCCGCGATGGCGCTGTCGAGTGTGAGCGTCATGGCGAATGCCTTGCTTCTGAAGAGATGGAAGCAAAGCAGCGCGAAGCAGGAATCTGGAAGTTGATGGCCAGACCGGCTGCGCTGTCCTGGCGCTGTCCCGGCGCTATCGGGCGGCAAGCGCCGGGTAGTCGGTGTAGCCCTCGGCCTTGCCGCCGTAGAAGGTCTTGCGGTCCGCTTCGTTGAAGGGGCCGCCCTGCTTGAGGCGCTCCGGCAAGTCAGGGTTGGCGATGAACAGCCTGCCGAAGGCGACCAGGTCGGCGCCTGCATCCAGGGCTTTCTCAGCGAGCGCGCGGTCGTAGCCGTTGTTGACCATCCACAGCGCCTTGCCACCGGCCTTGCGGTAGGTGTCGCGCAGTTCGGCATAGTCGAAGGGCTTTTCGCCCTGCTGGTGGTCGCGCGCGCCACCGGTGGCGCCTTCAATGATGTGGATGAAAGCCAGGTTCAGCGGCGCCAGCTGCTTCATGACGTGGTTGAACAGCGGCTGCGGATCAGGGTCGCTCGCATCATTGGCAGGTGTGACGGGTGACAGGCGCAGCCCGGTGCGGGCCCCGCCGATTTCGTTGGCCACAGCCATCATCACCTCGAT
>CAZFKW010000292.1:2627-5553 GCA_964519795.1 uncultured Ramlibacter sp.
TAGGCATCCGTGCGGTGGTTGGAGCCCGAGCGCAGGAACTGGTCCAGCAGGTAGCCGTTGGCGCCATGCAGTTCCACGCCGTCAAAGCCGGCGTCAATGGCGTTGCGGGCGGCGCGGCGGTAGTCTTCCACGATGCCGGGCAGCTCGGCCAGGTCGAGGGCGCGCGGCATGGAGGTCTCGGCAAAGCTGCCGACGCCGTCGGTGATGATGTAGGTCTTGGTTTTGGCGACCAGTGCGGAGGGTGCTACGGGCGCCTGGCCACCTTCCTGAAGCGAGGTGTGCGAGACACGGCCCACATGCCACAGCTGGGTGACGATCTTGCCGCCCTTGTCATGCACGGCGTCGGTGATTTTCTTCCAGGCCGCCACCTGCGCGGCATTCCAGATCCCGGGCACGTCGGCGTAGCCCTGGGCCTGGTGCGAGATGGCGGTGCCTTCGGTGACGATCAGCCCGGCGCTGGCCCGCTGGCTGTAGTACTCGATGGCCAGTGGTGTGGGAATGGCGCCGGGCGAGCGGTTGCGCGTGAGCGGCGCCATCACAATGCGGTTGGCCAGGTGGATGTCACCGGCCTGGGTGGGATCGAAGAGGGAGGAGGACATGGAGCAGCTTTCATTGCCGGAACGCGGGGCGCCGGCCTGGGGGGGAGACCCAGCATAGTGAAGATCGGAAGGCCTTGCTGCGGAAAGTTTGTTCGCGCTGAGGCAATCGCCGCGTGCCGGTTGCCTTCAGGGTTCGGGGTTGTAGCGTTCCACGCGCTGGCGGATCGGTCCGAAGATTGAAGCTCCGTGTGCGTCGCGCATTTCTATCTCGACCATGTCTCCAAACATGAGATAGGGGGTGACCGGCTTGCCATTTTCAATCGTCTCGATCATGCGGCGCTCAGCCAGGCAGGATGATCCCGCCTGGGGATTCCTGTTGGATACCGTCCCCGAGCCAATGACGGTGCCCGCGCCGAGATGCCTCGTTCTTGCGGCGTGGACGATTAGGTCTCCGAAATCGAAGTTGAGGTCCTCGCCGGCATCCGGGCGGCCCAGTTCCTTCCCGTTCACCCTGCTGATGAGCGGCAGGCTGACCTTGGCGCCGTCCCAGCTTGGGCCCAGTTCATCGGGCGTCACCATCACGGCGGCGAATGCGGTCGATGGCTTTGAATGGAAGAAGCCGAATCCCTTGGACAGCTCATGCGGTATCAGGTTGCGCAGGCTCACGTCGTTCAGGATGGTGACCAGGCGGATGTGATGGACGGCATCCGCTTTCCGGATGCCCATTGGCACATCATCGGTCACGACGGCGATCTCGGCCTCCAGGTCAATGCCCCAGCTTTCGTCGGCGACGAGGACCGGATCCAGGGGTCCGGAAAACGTGTCGCCGGAACCCTGGTACATCAGCGGGTCCTGATAGAGGAAGGCCGGCATCTCGGCATTGCGGGCGCGCCGCACGAGCTCTGCATGTGACAGGTAAGCCGAGCCATCGCACCACTGGTAGGCGCGAGGCAGCGGAGCCATGGCCTTGCTCATGTCAAAAGGCTCAGCGCCCGGGATGAGCCCCTCCTCCAGCTGTCGGGACCGGGTCTGCAGCAGTGGCGAGAGGCTGGCCCAGTCGTCCAGGAGTTGTTGCAAGGTGCCGGCAATGTCCTGGACAGCCGTCATCCGTGTCAGTGCCCGGTTCACCAGAACGAGCTGGCCGTCCCTGCGGCCATTCCTGATTGTTGCGAGTTTCACGTGCGGTTCTCCGGGTTGCGGTGGTGGATCATGCGGCTGCCTTTGCTGCGGCGTCCTGGAGGGCGCGCAGCCCGTCGTCGAACTTCCCGTCGAGCAGGATGAACGCCACGGTGCAGGGTTTGCCAGACCGGTTGCTCCAGGCATGGTTGGTGCCGCACTGGACGACGACATCACCGGCTTTCAGAGTGACTTCGCTGTCGTCCAGGATCAGCACGATTTCTCCGGTGAGGACCAGCGCATAGTCAATGGTCTCTGTGCGGTGCATCATGGCGTGGCGCACCGGGCCGCTTCCTGCAGTTGACGCCTGCGTATTGCCCAGCGCCTCGAATTCCTTCGCAATGTCCGCAACGGCGAGCGGCGCGCCGTCAGGGGGGAAGTGGTTGACACGTATGACGGAGCCGTGCGGGTGCGGCAGTTGCCGCCTGGGGCCGTCGGTGACGTCCTCTGGCTGCGCGCTGATCACGGCTGGCGTGCCTGTGGTGCGCCAGATGTCATTCGACCAGAACCCGGGGCGGGCCGGCGAGTGGTGGAGGAAAGGCGCGGGAGCGTCGGACACGATGATCGCCTTGCCGGATTCATCGTGGCCCGTGACGACGCGGCGCACCTTGCCCGCATTGATGTGGCTGTCATTGCTCACGGATTTCCCCCCCCCCATGCCTTTGCTCCTTGTAATTCCATGCATCGTCTCCTCGCCGGAACCGTACCAGCTGAATGCCGGTTGATCGTATGCCAGCTTTGGCGCCCGGCGCCCCTGACTGCGCCGCCGTATTGGCACAATGGTTTTGCCAACCGGGTGGCATGCCGCCGGCGCCTGTCATCGGTCTCCTGCAGCGGCTGTCCTTGCGCAAATGCTATGCTCAAAAACGTCATGAATGAACGAGGATGGTTGCACCGATGGACAAGCTGGCCGCCCTGACCGCGTTTGCCCATGTGGCACAGACCGGGAGCTTTACCGGCGCAGGAAACGCGCTGATGATGGGTCCCTCGGCGATCACCAAGAAGATTGCCGCGCTGGAACAATGGCTGGGCGTGCGCCTGCTGCAGAGGACGACGCACGGCGTGACCCTGACGGATGACGGGCAGATCTGCCTGGACATCGTTGAAGGCATCTTGCGCGGGGTCGATGAGCTTGAGCAGGCAGTTGCTGCCCGCCGTGTGCAGCCCGAGGGCCTGGTGAGGGTCAGCATGCCCTATGCAATGGGGCAGCT
>CAZFKW010000293.1:0-1735 GCA_964519795.1 uncultured Ramlibacter sp.
GCTATGACGAAATCTCCATCGTGCCGCAGTTCGAGGCGTTCAAGGCGTCCCTTGCGGCCGAATTCAGGGGGCTGAAGGAAGACACCACCGAGGAGAACATCCAGGCGCGCATCCGGGGTGTGATCCTCATGGCCCTGTCCAACAAATTCGGCAGCATTGTGCTGACCACCGGCAACAAGAGCGAGATGGCGACCGGCTACTGCACGCTGTATGGGGACATGGCGGGCGGGTTCGCCGTGATCAAGGACCTGATGAAGACCACGGTGTTCCGCCTTTCGCGCTGGCGCAATGCCAACGACCCGTATGGCACCGGCAGCGAGCCGATTCCCTGGCGCATCATCACCCGCCCGCCGAGTGCCGAGCTGCGCCCCGACCAGAAAGACCAGGACAGCCTGCCGCCCTATGACGTGCTGGATGCCATCCTGGAGCGCTACATGGAGAACGACGAGGGCGTGGCCGATATCATTGCAGCAGGCTTTGATGCCGCCGTCGTCACACGCGTGACGCGCCTCGTCAAGATCAACGAATACAAGCGCCGCCAGGCCCCCATCGGAATCCGGGTAACTCACAGGAGTTTCGGCAAGGATTGGCGCTACCCTGTGACCAGCAAGTTCCACGCATAGACATCAACCAGAAGCCTTTCCAGGAGACACGCCATGAAGCAGATCACAGCCATCGTCAAACCGTTCAAGCTGGAGGAAGTGCGCGAGGCACTTGCCGAGTGCGGCGTCACCGGCCTGACCGTGACGGAAGTCAAGGGTTTCGGCCGTCAGAAAGGGCACACCGAGCTGTACCGTGGCGCCGAGTATGTGGTGGACTTCCTGCCCAAAGTGAAGGTTGAGGTGGTCGTCAAGACGGCCGATGTGGACCGATGCGTCGAGGCCATCATCCGCGCGGCGCGTACCGGCAAGATCGGCGACGGCAAGATCTTCGTGACCAGCGTCGAGCGTGTCGTGCGCATCCGCACCGGCGAAGAGGACGAAACAGCGGTCTGATGGACGCCCCCCGTCGGCCCTTCGGGCGCTCCCTCCACTGGGGGGGTGAAGTCAGTGGCCCGTCCTGAGCCTGTCGAAGGGCGGTTCCACGGCTGCCTGGGTTGGGCACTTCGCTCGAACGGTTAGATTGATTCGAGATTGGGAGGCGGCGCCATTCCGGCACGGTGCCGAACGTCACGAGCTGCATCAGGGCGTCACTCATGAACTTCTGCTGGACGCTGTGCTGCAGGAACGCGATGAGTGCGTCGTAGTAGCCGTCAACATTGAGCAGGCCCACCGGCTTGGCGTGGTAGCCCAGCTGGCGCCAGGTCCAGATCTCAAACAGCTCTTCCATGGTGCCGATACCGCCAGGCAGTGCTACAAAAGCGTCGGCGCGCTCGGCCATCATGCGCTTGCGGTCATGCATGGTGTCCACCACATGCAGCTCGGTGCAGTTGTCGTTGGCCCACTCCTTCTCGACCAGTGCCGTCGGTATGACGCCCACCACGCGCCCGCCGGCTTCCATCGTCGCCGCGGCCACGATGCCCATGAGCCCGTTCCTGCCGCCGCCGTACACCAGCTGGCCTCCATGCCTGCCGATCCAGTGGCCGGTTTCGCGCGCGGCCATTGCATGGGCAGGGTTGTCGCCGGGGCGGGAGCCGCAATACACGCAGACCGAGAATGCAGGGCTCATGGCGCGAACCTCTGCACGATGGCGGCAAGCCAGATGCCTGCGCACAGGATCAGGCTCAGCAACACGG
>CAZFKW010000293.1:1745-5551 GCA_964519795.1 uncultured Ramlibacter sp.
CCATGTCCTTGGCCCGCTTGGAGAGGTCGTGCCACTCCGGCCCGATGCGGTCGATGGCGGTTTCGATGCCGGTGTTGAGCAGTTCCACGATCATCACGATGAGCACGGAGCCGGCCAGCAGCGCTGTCTCGACCCAGCTGCGGCCCAGCCAGAACGCCAGTGGCACCAGCAATACGGCGGCGATGGATTCCTGGCGGAATGCCGTCTCGCCCCAGCCCGCCTTGAGGCCCTCCAGGGAGTAGCCCGTTGCATGCAGGACCCTGTTGAGGCCGGTCCGGGCCTTCTGCGGGTTCGATCCGGTCAGTGATTCAGGGTGCGACATGGTGGCAATTGTCGCTGACGACCATGACAGTTTCAGCGGCTCAATGGGGGTGAGGACACCAGCCGGGTGCCTGCGAGCGCATCGTGCAGGAACTGCCGTTGCGGGTGAAACCGGCTGAGCAGGGCCCACACGAGCACCCAGCCCGTGATCAGCACCACGGACTCGCCGCCGGTCAGCTTGTAGGGCGCCAGGGCAGCCAGGGCAGGCAGGAACCACAGCCAGCTCAAGGCATAGCGGGCGAGGGCGCGCAACTGCGTGATGGGCCGGCCATGCCGGTCCACGACGCGGATATCCCATGTTTTCATGGCCAGCGTCTGCCCCTTGGCCCAGAACCATGTGAAGTAGATGCCGAAGATGACGAACAGGAAGGCCTGCAGCGCATGGCGGTTGTCAAGGGCGTGGCGCGTCTGGCTCAGCGTGCCGAACAGGTAACCGGCAATGAACACAACACCGAACATGAGCATCCCCTCATAAAGCCAGCATGCCATGCGGCGGCGCAGGCCGGACGCGCCGGACAGCGCCTCGGCAGGTGCGGCAGGCGCGGGCTGTGGTGTATTGTGATCGAGCTTGCCGGCTGAGCCTGCCAAGGGAACGTTGGGCCTGCCCCCGGCGTTCATGGCAGGTGACGGCACGACGGCCAGCTTTTGCGCCGAAGAGGGTTTGATGGCTGGTGCCGCGCCTTTGGTGATGGGGCGCGCCCCCGCCGCAAGCCTGCGCTTTTCTTCGGGGCTGAGGTTCTGGTAGGCCTGCCACTTGGCCTTTTTCTCGTCATGCGAGTGCTTGCTGGTTTCGGCGAAATTCAGGCGCGCCTGTGCACGCTGGCGCGGGCTGAGCGCCACCCACTCGGACATCCGGCTGTGCAGCCGGGCCTGTTCGGGTGCTGGCATGCCGGCGTAGCTCTGGGACAGGGCAATCCATTTGCGCTTGTGCGGCTCGGTCAGCGTGGGCCAGGTGCCCTGCAAGGGCTTGAGAGCCTGCTGCTGGGCGGCTGTGAGCTCACGCCAGGCCGGGCTGGTTGTGGAAGGCACCGCAGCTTTGCTGGCGGCCTTCGCCGAAGATGCCGGTCTGCCCGGTGAGGCGGCAGTCTGGCCCCACGCGGCGAATGTCCCAAAGACAATCAGCGCCGCGATGGCCAGGCGACCTGCGTTGCGGGCTGGTCGCGCGCTGGCGTGATGGCCTGTGGGGTACTGCGTCATGCTGCCACGCAGTTTACTAGCAGGCTGCATCAGTGAATTTCATTGGTTCAGCCTGCTAGGGGCTGTTGTGCTCGTTGCCGGCGCGAAGGAACTGGAGGAACCCGGGGTCCGCATAGGCGGCCGGGGGCAGGTCGTCGGTCAGCAGGGCGGTGTCAACCTCGGCCAGTTCGCTGGCGCGTTCTTCATTCTGGATGACATTGATGGCGACAAGGCCTGCAACCAGCGCAACCAGCGGCACCACCGACGCCATCCGGACCCAGAAGCCGGGCTCGTCGTCTCCCAGGGCCAGCGTGGCCGGGCCGGAGGCGACGTAGGCCGGCGCAACGCGTGGCGCCAGCTTGCGCTTTGCCACCGCCTGGACGCGGGCGGCCCGCAGGCGCTCGGAAATGTCGTAGGGGAGGCTGGAGGCACCCTCGGACAGGTGCGTGGCGACCTTCATGCCGTTACTGAGGGCCTGGACTGCCCTTGAACAGTGTGTCTTGACACTGCCCTCGGAACAGCCCATGGCCGCCGCCGTCTCGGCAACGTCCATCTCTTCCCAGTAACGCATGAGGAAGGCCTCCCGTTGACGTGCCGGCAGCTCCTGGATCTCCAGTTCGATCTCATGCAGGATCTGGGCCCGGCTGGTCGAGTCTTCTGCGCTTTCCGTCTCCTGTGAGTCATCGGGTGACTCATAAGTTTCAAGCAAATTGAAATCCCCGTCATCCGACGCGGATTCAAAGTCGCCCAGGTTGGAGAATACGGCCTTGCGGAGCTTCTGGCGGCGGAACCAGTCGAGCGTGCAATTCGACAGGATGCGCGCGAACAGCATGGGCAGCTCTCCGGGCGGCTTGTCGCCATAGTGCTCGGCCAGCTTCATCATGCTGTCCTGCACGATGTCCAGCGCCGCCTCGTCGTCCCGCACGTGGTACCTGGAGCGCTTGAACGCGCGTATTTCCACGCTTTTCAGGAAGTCGGAGAGTTCTTTTTCGGTTGCCAAGTCTGGGGGCCCATGGAGGCCGGTGCTTTGAAGGTATGTGCCCTGCGGCGCGGGATGCACACTTTAATCTACTTTCGGGCGGCAGAATGTGACGCCACGCAACGCTTTTCTGGCTGAATGGTTGTGTGCCGGGGCATGGGCCTATTGTGCAGTGCCATAATCCGGGTTGCAATTCAAACGGCAAACGGGTCACGGTCCGGCGCAGCAATCATCTCGCCCATGGCTTTGATCCAAAGTCCCGAAGCGCCTCCACAAGAGTGCGTCCGAGGGGCACCCAAGGTTTTTCGTCAGAGAAATTCACAAAGGTTGATCATGGAAATCACAAAGGCCGAAATCACTTCGGCAGCAGCAGCCGCCAGCGCGGCAAACAACTCCGCCAATCCGCAAGAGCTCATGGGCGCCGAAATCCTGGTGAAATGCCTCCAGGCCGAAAACGTCAAGCATGTCTGGGGCTATCCCGGCGGCGCGGTTCTCTACATTTACGACGCCTTCTACAAGCAGGACACCATCCAGCATGTGCTGGTACGCCATGAACAGGCGGCGGTCCATGCGGCAGACGGCTATGCCCGTGCCACGGGCGAGGTGGGTGTGGCGCTGGTCACGTCAGGCCCCGGCGTCACCAATGCCGTGACCGGGATAGCCACAGCCTACATGGACAGCATCCCGATGGTGATCCTCACCGGCCAGGTACCCACCCATGCCATTGGCCTGGATGCCTTCCAGGAGTGCGACACCGTCGGCATCACCCGGCCCGTCGTCAAGCACAACTTCCTCGTCAAGGACGTGCGCGACCTGGCCGAGACCATGAAGAAGGCCTTCCACATTGCACGCAGCGGCCGGCCCGGCCCCGTGGTGGTGGACATCCCGAAGGACGTCTCCTTCAAGAAGGCGGTGTTCAACGGCTACCCCGAATCCGTCGCCATGCGCTCGTACAACCCGGTGCGCAAGGGCCACGGCGGCCAGATCCGCAAGGCGCTGCAGCTGCTGATGAACGCCAAACGGCCGTACATCTACACCGGCGGCGGTGTGCTGCTGAGCAACGCGTCGGCCGAGTTGCGCACCCTGGTGGACATGCTGGGCTACCCCTGCACCAATACCCTGATGGGCCTTGGCGCCTACCCGGCCAGCGACAGGAAATTCCTGGGCATGCTCGGCATGCACGGCACGATCGAAGCCAACAACGCCATGCAAAGCTGCGATGTCCTGCTGGCAGTCGGCGCACGCTTTGACGACCGCGTCATCGGAAACCCCAAGCACTTCGCGCAGAACCCGCGCAAGATCATCCATATCGACATCGACCCGTCGAGCA
>CAZFKW010000294.1:0-5547 GCA_964519795.1 uncultured Ramlibacter sp.
GCCGGCCAGCCACTTGCGGCGGGATGTCGGGGTTTGTGAATCAGGAGCAGGGCTGCAAGGTTCGTGCCGCACTCTTTGCAACTGATTGTGCGCCTTGCTGCTGAAAGGCCGCGTCAGCGGAAGGGCGGGTGGGGTGTAGGACGGGACCGGCTGGGCGGCCATGCCGGTTCAGCCGCGGGTGCGCAATGCAGGGAGCCAGTTCTTCAGCTTCAGGCCCTTCACGCGCTCAAACGCCCGGGTGTTGTCCGTTACCAAGACCAGACCGAGCGGCAACGCATGTGACGCGATCAACAGATCGTTGGGGCCACTGGGCTGGCCTGCTCTTTCAAGCATTGCCCGGGTGTTCCCATAGTAGTGGTCCACATCCGGTTCCAGCGGCACAACCGGAAGGACGGACAGCACCTGCTCCAGTTGTTCGCTCAGGCGTGCAGAGCCCTTCTTCGCAGCGCCAAAGCGCAACTCGCATGCCACGATGATGCTGGTGCAGACAGCATCTTCACCGGCCTTGGCAATCTGGACTGCCACCGGCCCCTGGGGCTGGCGCACCAGGTCGGACACGATGTTGGTGTCCAGCAGATATTTGAACGTCGACATCAGAAATCGACCGGCTCGACTGGCAACTCCGGAATGTCAGGGAAGCGTTCGTCCAGCGGCTTCAACGTCTTGAGAAGCGCAAGCAAAGAGCGCGGCTGTGCAGCGCGAATGACAATCGCATCTGCTTCCCGCGTCATGATGGCGTCCGTGCCGGGCAATTCGAACTCGCGCGGAATTCGCACGGCCTGATTCGCGCCATTGCGAAACAGGCGCACGGGCCGGGCCTGCAGGGTGGATTTGGCGGAGTGCGTCATGATGTGTACCGGCTTTTCTTGCAAGACATATGTATTGGCATATGCTAGCAGGACTGCCTGCCCGTTTCAAGCCCGGCAAGCCTTGAAGCAAAGAGCCACACGCCAGAACTACGCGGCAACCGGATGCAGCTGGCAGAGGGCTGCCGGGCGTGACCGGGCTTCAATGAAGGCTCACCCCTCCAGCACCCTCACCTTCACACCCTTCCCCTTGATCCGCCCTGCCGACAGCTTGCGGGCGGCCTCGTGCGCAACGGACCGCTCCATCGCCACATAGGTGGAGAACTCGTTGACATTGATCTTGCCGACCTGCTCTTTGGTGAACCCTGCCTCGCCTGTGAGCGCGCCCAGCACGTCGCCGGGGCGGATTTTTTCCTTGCGGCCGCCGGTGATGTGCAGCGTGAGCATGGGGGCGCGCAGGGGCTCCTTGCCGGCCGGCGTGAGCTCGTCGAGCTTGTGCCACTCCGACTCGCGGCCCTGCATCTGCTCGATCTTGCCGACATGGCCCATTTCATCCAGGCTTGCCAGGTTCAGCGCCCAGCCTTCCTGGTCCACGCGGCCGGTGCGGCCGATGCGGTGGATGTGCACCTCGGGGTCGGGCGTCACGTCCACATTGATGACGGCTTCCAGATTGGCAATGTCCAGCCCGCGCGCAGCGACGTCGGTGGCCACCAGCACCGAACAGCTGCGGTTGGCAAACTGCACCAGCACCTGGTCGCGCTCGCGCTGCTCCAGCTCGCCAAACAGCGCCAGTGCGCTGAAGCCCTGGCCATGCAGCAGTGCAGCCAGCTCGCGGCACTGCGCCTTGGTGTTGCAGAAGGCCAGCGTGCTGGCAGGGCGGAAGTGGTTGAGCAGCAGGCTGACAGCAGGGAGCCGCTCGCTGCGTTTGACCTCGTACCAGCGCTGGCGGATCTTGGCTGTCTGGTGCTGCGACTCCACCTTGATGGTGACTGGCTCGCGCATGAACTGCTGGCTGATCTTTGCAATGCCCTCGGGGTAGGTCGCCGAGAACAGCAGGGTCTGGCGCGTTTTGGGGCATTGCCGTGCCACTGTCACCATATCGTCAAAAAAGCCCATGTCGAGCATGCGGTCGGCCTCGTCCAGCACCAGGGTGTTCAGCGCCTCCAGGTTCAGGTTGCCGCGCTCCAGATGGTCCATGATGCGCCCCGGCGTGCCCACCACGATGTGCGCGCCGTGTTCCAGGCTCGCCACCTGGCCGCGCATGGCAACGCCGCCGCACAGCGTGACAACCTTGATGTTCTCCTCGGCCCGTGCCAGGCGGCGGATTTCCGTGGTGACCTGGTCGGCCAGTTCACGCGTGGGGCACAGCACCATCGCCTGCACGGCAAAGCGGCGCGGGTTGAGGTTGGCCAGCAGGGCCAGCGCAAAGGCGGCGGTCTTGCCGCTGCCGGTGGCGGCCTGGGCGATGAGGTCTTTGCCCAGCAGGGCCGTGGGGAGGGCCGCCGCCTGGATGGGCGTCATGGCGGTGTAGCCCAGGGTCTGCAGGTTGTCCAGGGTAGCCGGATTCAGCGGCAGGCTGCTGAAGGCCGCGCCCGGGGAAGGCGCAGGATGTGCGACGCCGGCTGGCGGCGGGGCAGGCAAGGCACCGGCACGCGGTGCATGAGAAGAGGTAGACATGCCCGATTATCCGTGGCTGGTACGGAAATAGCCTGCGGCCTCCCCGTGGCAGCGCATTGTGGTCTATCCTCATGGCATGCTTTCCGCTTGCACTCAACCAGATCTGCCGCCACCACGACAGTAAGGCCCGGGATTTACAGGAGGACCCGCACATGACAATGACCGAATCCATGCTCCGGGCCGCGCTGGCCATGGCGCGCGATGCGCTGTTTGTCATTGACGTCGAATCCATGGAGTACATCGAGTTCAATGACGCGACCTGCCGGCTCACCGGCCACAGCCGCGAAGAACTGGCCCGCATCGGCCCCCTGGGCATCTGGATGCAGTCCGGCGGCTCGCAGCAGTCGCTGCGCCAGCACTATGACGCCCTCGTGGAGCAGTCCCCCACGCCCATGGTCGTCACCACGGTGGCGCACCGGCCCGACGGCAGCTTTGTGCCGGTACGCATGGAGCGGCTTGCCCGCCGCGTCGAGGGCCGATGGGTCGTCGTCGCCTGTGCCAGCGAAATCGTGGATCCTGCGGCGCCAGCGACAGATCAGGACGGTCAGGATACGCCCGGGCAGACCGCACCGCAACAGCAGCCTGTCCAGCAGGACCTTGAGACCCTGCGCGCACGCGTCCAGGCCAGCCCCAACCCGGCTTCGCTGATTGACTACCAGGCCCTGTGCTACCTGGACGTCAACACCGCCGCCTGCGAACTGCTGGGCTACACCCGCGCGGAGCTGCTGGAAGGCGACCTGCCGCTGACCGGCGAACGCACGCTGGATGACCTGCGCGCGTTGTATGCCACCCTGGTGGTGCAGGCCCCGGTGCCAGGCATCGAGGAAACCGCCTACCACCGCAGCGACGGCACGACCGTGCGCTCGCGCGTGACGCGCCACGCCATCCTGGCCGATGGCATGTGGGTGATTTATGTTGACGTCAAAGTCCTGCCACCCGAGGGAGGCTGAAAGTCCTGAATGCAAGTTTTTGATTTCGACCTGTTTGTCATCGGCGCCGGCAGCGGCGGCGTGCGCGCGGCGCGCATGGCGGCCCAGCGCGGCGCCAGGGTGGCGGTAGCCGAGGCTGCAGCGCTGGGTGGAACCTGCGTCAACGTGGGATGCATCCCCAAAAAGCTCTACAGCTATGCCGCGCACTATGCCGAGGCGTTTGATGAGGCCGCAGGCTTTGGCTGGCAGGTGGGCAAGCCGCAGTTTGACTGGAATGTGCTCAAGGCCAACCGCGCACGCGAAATCACGCGGCTCAACGGCGTATACGGGCAACTCCTGGCCGGTGCCGGCGCGACGCTCATCACCGGCTGGGCTGCCATCGTGGATGCCCACACCGTTGAGGTCCAGGAAGCCGCAGGGCCGAAGCGCTACCGCGCCAGGAACATCCTGATCGCCACGGGCGGCACGCCACTGGTGCCGGCAGTAGCGGGCCGCGAGCATGTGGTCACGTCCGACAACATGTTCGACCTGGACCCTTTCCCCAGGCGCCTCGTGGTGGTGGGCGGCGGCTACATCGCCTGCGAGTTTGCCTCCATCTTCAACGGCCTGGGGGCTGAAGTGACGCTGGTGCACCGCGGTCACATGCTGTTGAACGGCTTTGACGCCGACATCCAGACCTTCATCGGCCGCGAAATGGCGCGCGCCGGCGTCAAGCCCAGCTTCAACTGCACCGTGGCCAACATTGCGAAGACTGCGGACGGGCTGCAGGTGACACTGTCGGGCGGCGCACAGGTCTTGGCCGACACGGTGCTCTATGCCACCGGCCGCACACCGAATGTGACCGGGCTGGGGCTGGAGGCGGTGGGCGTGGCCCAGGAAGCCAACGGCGCAGTGAAGGTCAATGCGCACTACCAGTCATCGGTGCCCTCCATTTATGCATTGGGCGATGTCTCCACCAGGAAACAGCTCACGCCGGTGGCCCTGGGCGAAGCCATGACGCTGGTGGACCACCTGTTCGGCCCGGCGCCGGGCAAGCGCAGGCGGAGCATGGCCTACGACTACATTCCCACGGCCGTGTTCACCCACCCGAACATCGGCACGGTCGGCTTCACAGAGGCAGAAGCGCGCAAGGAGTTCGGCAAGGTCACGGTGTACCGCAGCGAGTTCAAGGCGTTGAAGCACACCCTGAGCGGCAGCGGCGAGCGCACGCTGCTCAAGCTGCTGGTGGATACCGCCAGCGACCGCGTCGTCGGCCTGCACATGGTCGGGCCGGACGCCGGTGAAGTGGTGCAGGGCTTTGCCGTGGCGATGAAGGCGGGCGCCACCAAGGCTGTTTTTGACAGCACCATCGGGATTCATCCGACCGTTGCAGAAGAGTTCGTCACCATGCGGGAACCCGTACCGGAGTGAGATTCTCATCCCGCAGCAGTAATGATTTGTCATCCCGGACTCGATCCGGGATCCAAACGGCCCTGATGCGGCATTACCTGACCGCCAACATGGATTGCGGGTCAAGCCCGCAATGACAGGCTGATATCACTCCGCGTCGGCGTCCTCATCCGCCGCTGCACCGTCCTCATCCCGTTTGTCCTGCAGGCGCTTTTCCAGCCGATTGCGGATGGACTGGGCCTCATCCAGGAACTGCTCCACGGTCACGGCAGGCGCGATGCGCCATGAGGGCGGGAACAGTGTGGCCATGTAGAGCTGGGACGACAGGCGCCTCGTCTGCAGCCAGCTGGTACTGAGCAGCACGGCGACGCCCAGCAAGACCACGCCGGCCACGATCCCGGCGAGCCCGCGACGGTGCTGCGGCGCGATGACGCGCAGGTGCAGGAACACGCCCGCTGCCGCCGCCAGCACATTGATGAGCAGATCAAAGCGCGCCAGGCTTTCCCAGGAGAACATGAACGCCAGCAGGTGCGCCACCGTCTCCAGTGCCTGGGCGCCCAGCAGCGTGGCGCAGGCGATGCGCACATGGCGCCAGAACCAGAGCCGGCCGGTGAACAGCCGCGTCACCAGCGCCCACAAGCCGGCCCAGACGGCCAGCGAGCCGGCTGTGCCGGCCAGCAGCGTGGGCAGGCGCTGGCCCAGCGAATTCGACTCGGGCGTCACAAGCCAGGTCATGCCGCCCATCA
>CAZFKW010000295.1:0-5521 GCA_964519795.1 uncultured Ramlibacter sp.
GACCACGAGTTTGGCTTTGGCACCAAGGCCATTCACTCGGGTGCCATTCCGGACCCGGTCACCGGCGCCCGCGCCACGCCCATCCACCAGACCACCAGCTTCGTATTCGACTCGGCCGAGCATGCGGCGTCGCTGTTCAACCTGCAGACCTTCGGCAATGTGTACAGCCGCATCAGCAACCCGACGGTGGCCGTGCTGGAAGAACGCGTTGCCGCGCTCGAAGGCGGCCGCGCGGCGCTGGCCTGCGCGACCGGCATGGCGGCGCAGATGACGGCGCTGCTGGCCATCCTCAAAAACGGTGATCACATCGTCGCCGCTTCCACACTCTATGGCGGCAGCATCGGGCAACTGGGCGTGGGCTTTGGCCGAATGGGCATCGAGACGACCTTTGTGGACCCGGCCGACCCGCAGAACTTCGAGCGGGCCATCCGGCCCAATACCCGGGCCCTGTATGGCGAGACCATCGGCAACCCGCTGGTCAATGTGCTGGACATCCAGGCGGTGGCCGACATTGCGCATGCGCACGGCCTGCCGCTCATCATCGACAACACCGTCGCCAGCCCCTACCTGTGCAACCCGTTCGCCTTTGGCGCCGACATCGTGGTGCACAGCGCCACCAAGTACCTGGGCGGCCATGGCACCACCATGGCCGGCGTGCTCGTGGAGTCGGGCAAGTTCAACTGGGACAACGGCAAGTTTCCCGAAATGATGGAGCCCAGCCGTGCCTACCACGGCGTGAAGTTCTACGAGACCTTCGGCGACTTCGGCTACACCATGAAGGCGCGCATGGAGGTCAACCGCACCTTCGGCGCAACGCTGGCACCGCTGCCTGCCTGGCTCATCCTGCAGGGCATCGAGACGCTGCACCTGCGCATGGACGCGCACTGCCGCAACACCCGCAAGGTGGCGGCCTTCCTGCAGGGGCATCCCCTGGTGAGCTGGGTCAACTACCCCGGCATGGCCGACTCCCCCTGGCACGCGCTTGCCGCGAAGCAGTTCCGCAGCATCGACGGCGCGCCAGGCGCCTCGGGCATCCTCACCTTCGGCATCAAGGGCGGCGCAGCGGCGGGCGAGAAGTTCATCGACGCCTGCGAGTTCCTGAGCCACCTGGCCAACATCGGCGACGCCAAGACGCTGGTCATCCACCCGGCCTCCACCACCCACCGGCAGCTCAGCGAAGACGAGCTGGCGAAGGCCGGCGTGTCAGCTGACATGATCCGCCTGTCGGTGGGCATTGAAGACGCCGACGACATTCTTTGGGACATCGACCAGGCGCTCGCGCAGTCGCAGCGCTGACGGCGTCGCGTGGCCGTCCGCCACAATCCCTGCCCGAGCCACAGACCCTCGCCTGCATACAGCACCAGCACCCCCAACCTTCACCTCCATGCCGTGTTTGCCCGGAGAACACGGCCCCCCGCCTCCTGCCACAATCAACCCATGAGCTTTGCCCCCCTGCAGAATGACAGCTTCCTGCGCGCCTGCCTGCGCCAGTCCACCCCGCACACGCCCGTCTGGCTCATGCGCCAGGCCGGCCGCTACCTGCCCGAGTACCGCGAAACGCGCGCCAAAGCCGGCAGCTTCATGGGCCTGGCCACCAACACCGACTACGCCACCGAGGTCACGCTGCAGCCGCTGGAGCGCTACCCGCTTGACGCCGCCATCCTGTTCAGCGACATCCTCACCGTGCCCGACGCCATGGGGCTGGGCCTGAGCTTTGCGCTGGGCGAAGGCCCGAAGTTCGCCACGCCGGTGCGCGACGAAGACGCCGTGGCACGGCTTGAAGTGCCGGACATGAACAAGCTCAAGTACGTGTTTGACGCCGTCACATCCATCCGCAAGGCGCTCAAGGGCCGCGTGCCGCTGATCGGCTTCTCGGGAAGCCCCTGGACCCTGGCCTGCTACATGGTCGAAGGCGCGGGTTCGGACGACTACCGCCTGGTCAAGACCATGCTCTACCAGCGCCCGGACCTGATGCACAAGATGCTGGCCATCAACGCGGACGCCGTGGCCGCCTACCTGAACGCGCAGATCGAGGCCGGCGCGCAGGCCGTGATGATTTTTGACAGCTGGGGCGGTGTGCTGGCCGACGGCGCGTTCCAGGAGTTCAGCATGGCCTACACGGCGCGCGTCCTGGCAAAACTCAAGAGGGAGCATGACGGCGCGCGCATCCCGCGCATCGTGTTCACCAAGGGCGGCGGCCTGTGGCTGGACGAGATGAACATGCTGGACTGCGACGTGCTCGGTCTCGACTGGACGGTGAACCTCGCCAAAGCACGGGCGCAGGTGGGTGGCCGGAAGGCGCTGCAGGGCAACATCGACCCCAATGTGCTGTTTGCCCAGCCGACCCAGATCCGCGCCGAAGTGGCCAAGGTGCTGGACAGCTTCGGCACGCCGCACCAGGGCGAGGGCACAGGCCCGACGCACATCTTCAACCTGGGCCATGGCATCAGCCAGTTCACACCACCCGAGCATGTGGCAGTGCTGGTCGATGAAGTCCATGCGCACTCGCGCAAGATGCGTGTATAAAAGCGCGTTTGCGGAGTCATCAGTAGTTTCCCGAGGTTTGTCCAGCCCTTAATATTTTTCCGAAGCTTGACTTATGCACAAAAGTTGTGCTGCGGCGCGCAAAAAATACGCCGCCGAAAGCACACCTGCTACAAAACCAGTAGCGCACGCAAGTCGTTGATTCATAAGGGTTTCAGAAGATGCTTTTTTAGCGGGCAATCCAGCACAAAGCCTTGATTCATGAGGCCTTGCAGGCAGTGTGGGCACGATATCAACAAAGTTATCCACACATTCTCTGGATGAAGCGTAAAACGTTTGCGAATCAAAGACTTATGCGCCGTTCCGCCAGTTACCTTTAAGAAAAATCCCTAAGAAGCCTCTTTGGATGAGTCACAAGCTCGCAGTCATCGTTCCCACGCCGGCGCACAGCACGGTGAGCGGTCCGTTGAGCTACCGAAGTGAGCTTCCACTAGCGCCGGGCACATTGGTGCGGGTGCCATTGGGCCGCCGGGAGATCCTTGGCCTGGTTTGGGACGGCGCTGAAGGTGCCGGGAACGAACGGCTGGAAATGGAGAACAAGCCCATCTCCGGCGTGCTCGAAGGCGTGGCACCGCTGTCAGCAAACTGGCGACAACTTGTTACCTTTTCAGCCGGCTACTACCAGCGCAGCGTCGGCGAGGTGGCGCTGGCGGCGCTGCCGCCACAACTGCGCGACCTCAGCACTGTGCAACTGGCGCGCAGGCTCAAACGCCCGTATGCGGCCGTTGGCGCCGCGACGTTCACGCCCACTGCGGGGCGTGTACTCAGCGATGAACAGGTCACCGTCCTGCAGGCCTTTGAATCGCAACCGGGACCGTTCCTGCTGTTCGGCGCCACCGGCAGCGGCAAGACCGAGGTGTACCTGCAGGCCGTGCAGGCCCTGCTGGAGCGTGACGCGCAGGCCCAGGCGCTGGTGATGGTGCCCGAAATCAACCTCACGCCGCAGCTTGAAGCGCGGTTTGTCGAGCGCTTTGGCCAGGCATCCGTCGTCCCGCTGCACAGCGGCATGACCAACCCGCAGCGGCTCAAGAGCTGGCTGGCCGCCCACACGGGCGCCGCGCGCATCGTGCTGGGCACACGCATGGCAGTGTTTGCCTCCATGCCCAACCTGCAGCTCATCGTGGTGGACGAGGAGCATGACCCGAGCTACAAGCAGCAGGAAGGCGCGCGCTATTCGGCCCGCGACCTGGCCGTGTGGCGCGGCAGGCAGGAGCGCGCCAGGGTGCTGCTCGGCTCGGCCACGCCCTCGCTGGAGAGCTGGCAGGCCGCCAGTACGGGCCGCTACACCCGGCTGGACATGGCCGCGCGCATTGGCGAGGGCCGGCTGCCAGCGGTGCGGCTGGTGGACATGAACCTGCAGCCCCAAAAGACGGTGTTCTCGCCGCAACTGCTGGATGCGCTGGGTCAGCGCATTGCGCGTGGCGAGCAGTCGCTCATCTTCCTGAACCGCCGCGGCTATGCGCCCGTACTGGCGTGCACCGCCTGCGACTGGAAGAGCGAGTGCCCCAACTGCAGCGCCTTCCGCGTGTTCCACAAGATCGACCGCACACTGCGCTGTCACCATTGCGGCTTTACAGAGCGGGTGCCGCGCGCCTGCCCCTCCTGCGGCAACGTGGATATCGCGCCGGTGGGGCGCGGCACCGAGCGGCTGGAAGAACATCTTGAAGAGCTGATGGCCGATGTGAAGCGCCCCAACGGCGAGCCGGTGCGCATTGCGCGCATGGACGCCGACAGCACGCGCCTGAAGGGCGCGCTGGAGTCGCAGCTGGCCCGGGTGCATGCCGGCGACGTGGATGTGCTCGTCGGCACGCAGATGGTGACCAAGGGCCACGACTTCCGGCGCATCACGCTGGTCGCTGCGGTGAATGCCGACTCGGCGCTTTTCAGCAGCGACTTCCGCGCCCCCGAGCGCCTGTTCAGCCTGCTCATGCAGGCCGCAGGCCGCGCCGGCCGCGATGCAGCCCATGCACAGACGAGCGAGATGTGGATCCAGACGCACCACCCCACCCATCCGCTGTTCAGCGCACTGGCCCGGCACGACTACCCGGCCTTTGCCGCGCAGCAGCTGCGCGAGCGCAAGCAGGCCGGCCTGCCGCCCTTCGCCTATCAGGCGCTGGTGCGGGCCGACGCGCGCACGCAGGAAGTGGCGCAGGGTTTCCTCAATGCCGCAAGCGTTGCCGCGCAAGGCGTGCCCTTCTTTGACCGCGTCACGCTTTACCCGGCCGTGCCGATGAGCATCCAGCGTGTGGCCAACGTGGAGCGCGCACAGATGCTGGTGGAGTCGGAGTCACGTGTGGCGTTGCAGCGGTTTCTGTCCGCATGGCATGAGGTGCTGCAGGCAACGCGCGAGAAAGGGCTGATTCGTTGGGCTGTGGATGTGGATCCGTTGGCGATATAGAGCAGCTCGCCGGATGCCAGCCGCTTTCAAAGATGCGGGCGGCGCGGGGCAACCGGCGGGAGCAATTTCTCTAGCGGCCACAAGAGCAGGACCGGGCGCGGCTTGGCGCGGCGGGCGCCGCGCACACAGTCCAGAGAAATCTTCAGAGCTTGAACGGCACCACCACCTGGCGCTGCGAGCCCAGGCCTTCAATGCCCAGCTCCATCACATCGCCCTTCTTCAGGAACACAGGCGGTTTCATGCCCAGGCCAACGCCCGGAGGCGTGCCAGTGGTGATGACATCCCCCGGCATCAGCGTCATGAACTGGCTCACATAGCTCACCAGCTTGGCCACGCCGAAGATCATGGTCTTGGTGCTGCCGCTCTGCACGCGCTTGCCGTTGAGGTCCAGGTACATCGACAGCTTCTGCACATTGGCAATCTCGTCCTTCGTCACCATCCACGGGCCGATGGGGCCGAAGGTGTCGCAGCCCTTGCCCTTGTCCCACTGCGGGCCGCGCTCGATCTGGAACTCGCGCTCGCTCACGTCATTGACCACTGCATAGCCGGCCACATAGTCGAGCGCGCTCTTTTGCGACA
>CAZFKW010000296.1:0-5511 GCA_964519795.1 uncultured Ramlibacter sp.
AGGCCCGTATGGATGTCGATCCATGACACACGCGTGGCGCGCGCGCAGTGCTGGCGCAGGACCTTGCGGAAGGTGAGGTTGCTCCACGACGGCCCGGTTCCGCTGAAGAACAGGCCATCCGGAAATTCCGGCTGTCCGGCACTGATGGCAGCCTGCCACGCGGCCTCGCCGTGCGTGGCAATGTAGTGGCCCACGGCTGCCTGGTTGGCGGCTGTGGGTGGCCACTCGTGCGGCAACAGCAGGGCGTGAAGTTCGCGGTAGCCCATGTTGGGCTCGAGCGGACGGGTGTAGTCCCGGAAATTGCGGTTCAGGTCCACGTTCTCATGCGTGGTGCGGCGGATGTGGGAGAAGCCGTAAGGGTTCAGCGCATGGATGTAGAGCACGGCCGCGCCGGCGCCCCGCGCCTTCTCGCGCCACTGTGTATCCCGCAGCGCAAACACCTGCACGCCTGAGCCGCAGTAGCCCTCAACCCCATGGCAGGCGCTGGTGATGATCAGCACCCCGGCCGCATCGGCCGGGCCGTCGCGCGCCACATCCATGGCCAGTTCCTCGCCGTCGCGGCCCTTTTCAGGGTGGACGTGTGACTCGACCTTCAGGCCTGCATCTGCAGCAGCGGCCAGGAACTTGCCCCGGGCCTCGGCATAGCTGGCGGAGAACCCTGCGCCTGCGCCGGTCATGCCTTCAGCCATTCGTGGGCCAGGTTGATCCAGTAGGTCGCGCCCAGCGGGATGAGGTCGTCGTTGAAGTCATAGCTGGGGTTGTGCAGCATGCAGGGACCGCCACCGTGGCCCATCTCGCGGTGCGCGCCGTCCCCGTTGGCAATGAACACATAGCAGCCGGGCCGGGCCTGAAGCATGTACGAGAAGTCTTCCGCACCCATGGTGGGCTCCTGCGCGAGCACATTCTCCTCACCCACTATCCCGACCATCACCTGCCGTGCAAACTCCGCTTCCTTGGGGTGGTTGATGGTAGGCGGGTAGTTGCGCACGAACTCGAACGCGCACTGCGCATCGTGCGCGGCGCAGATGTGTTCAGAAACCTGCTGCATGCGCTTTTCGATCAGGTCCAGCACCTCGATGCTGAAGGTGCGCACCGTGCCCTGCAGCTCGCAACTGTCGGGGATGACGTTCGTAGCCTCACCGGCATGGATCATGGTCACCGAGATGACGCCCGCATCCACCGGCTTCTTGTTGCGGCTGATGATGGTCTGGAAGGCCTGCACGATCTGGCAGGCCACCGGAACGGGGTCGATGCCGTTGTGCGGCAGCGCCGCATGCCCGCCCTTGCCTGTGATCGTGACCTTGAATTCATTGCTCGATGCCATCACCGGCCCGGGGCTCACCGCAAACTTGCCCACCGCCATGCCCGGCCAGTTGTGCATGCCGAACACGGCCTCCATCGGGAATTTGTCGAACATGCCGTCCTTGATCATCTCGCGAGCGCCGCCACCGCCTTCTTCAGCGGGCTGGAAGATCAGGTAGACGGTGCCCGCAAAGTCGCGGTGCTTTGCAAGGTGCTGGGCTGCAGCCAGCAGCATCGCGGTGTGCCCGTCGTGGCCGCACGCATGCATCTTGCCTGCGTGCGTGCTGGCATGCGCGAAGGTGTTGAACTCCTGCATCGGCAGGGCGTCCATGTCGGCGCGCAGGCCGATGGCGCGGCCGGACCTGGCGCCCGTGCCTTCGATGATGCCGATGACGCCGGTCGTGCCCAGACCGCGGTGAATCGGGATGCCCCAGTCGGTGAGCTGCCTTGCCACGATGTCCGCAGTGCGGACTTCCTCGAAGCACAGTTCCGGATGGGCATGGATGTCGCGGCGGATGGCCGCTATGCCGGCCGCCTGGCCGACGAGGGAGTCGATGATTTTCATGGCTGCGTTTTCCGGGGAGAGAGGAAACAGGTGCCCATGGTAGCGCCGCCCGTCCCTGCGTGCCTGACACGCAGCTTTTACACCCCGGCTCCGCAAAATGCTCCTTTTGGATGAGTGCGCGGCCATCGGCCAGGCCGACACTCACCGGGAGTTCTCCCCAACCAGAATGGAAACCCCCATGAAAAACTTCAAGACGCTTTCAAACCTTGCGCTGGCCGGTGCGCTGGCCATGGCACTCACGCTCGCCGGATGCGGCGGCGGCGATGAGGCGCCTGTTGCCGCAGCGCCTGCAGCCGGTGGAACGGGCACCGCCACGGGCACGCTGACCGACGCCGCCGTGGGTGGGGTCAGCTATACCACGTCGTCGGGCGTCACCGGCACCACGGCAGCCGACGGCAGTTACAACTACAACCCGGGCGATACCGTGACCTTCAGGCTGGGCGGCGCCACGCTCGGCACGGTAACCGCCACCGGCGTCGTGACCCCCATGGAATTGGCTGACGGAAGCGCCGCGAAGCTGCAGAACCTGCTGGTCCTGCTGCAGTCGCTCGACGCTGACGGCAACCCCGCCAACGGTATCGCCATTCCGGCCGCAGCCGCGGCGGCGGTGGGAGCCAGCGTGAACCTGGGCGGCGCGACGGCAACGTTTGCAGCCGATGCAGGCCTGCAGGCAGCCATGACGGCAGGCGGCATCACTGGCGCCCCCACATCCACCTCGGCGGCCAACGCGCATTTCATCTCGCAGGGCCTGGGGCTGCTGTCGGGCAACATCTGGGTCAACCAGAGCACAGTCGACGGGCACACCCACACCGTGATCCTGAACATCAAGCCTGACGGCAGTTACCTGCATGCCGAGGCAGGGCTGGAAGAAGATGGCGCAGGCCACTCCGGCGCAGAATTCGGCACATTGACCGTGGCTGGTTTCACCACCAGCGGCTATGGCCTGACCTCGACGATTGGCTACGACGGCAACGGCGAATGGGGTGCGTCGCACCTGCAGGCCTGCGACCGCTTCCGCAGCGTCGGCGACCAGCTCATCACCAGCGATTGCGAATCATCGCGCGGCGTGTTCAGCAAGATGGACAACGTGGCCAACTCCGTCGTCGGCGCCTGGTCCGGCCAGCTCGGCAGCACCACGATCCAGTATTACCTGTTCGCCAACGGGACGCTGATCCATACGTACTACTACGACAGCTATGCAGGCCTGTATGCAGCCCGCTACACGGTCTCCGGCAGTACCCTCGTCGTCACCTCGGACGACCATCCGGGCGAGTCCGAATCGCTGTCGTTCGCGTTATCCAGCGACGGCAAACAGCTGACCGTCACGCTTGAATCCGAGGCCATCGTGCTGACGCGCATCTCCAGGTAACCACGCCCGCACGCGCAACCAAAGGCCCGCACCCGCGGGCCTTTGGCGTTCAGGCGTTAAAGTCAGGCCATGTTGTCACCCCATGCCCTCGAACTCGCGCAGACCCTGGTCCGGATGAACACCGTCAGCCACGAGTCCAACCTCCCGCTCATTGATTTCATCCAGGGCGAGCTGCTCAAGCTGGGCGTGAAAAGCCGCCTGACCTACAACGCAGGGAAAACCAAGGCCAACCTGTTTGCCACGCTGGGCGAGGGCAAGCCGGCCGGGGTGATCCTCTCGGGCCATACAGACACCGTGCCCTGGGATGGCCAGGACTGGAGCGTGGACCCCTTGAGCGCCACGGTGAAGGAGGGAAGGCTTTATGGCCGCGGCAGTGCCGACATGAAAAGCTTTATCGCCATGGCGCTGTCGAATGCAAAAGCATTCCTGGAAAGCGACGCCCCGTTTGCCGTGCACTTTGCCTTCAGCTATGAGGAGGAGATCGGATGCTTCGGCGTGAGGGAGCTGATCGCCGACCTGAAAGACGCCGGCATCCGGCCGCTGGCCTGCATCGTCGGCGAGCCCACGAGCATGGTCCCGGCGATCGCCCACAAGGGCGTGTACCGCTACAAATGCTGTGTGCGCGGCAAGGAGGCGCATTCATCGCTCACGCCGCAGTCGGTCAACGCCATCGAGATGGCCGCGCGCCTTGTGGGCAAGCTGCGCGACATGGCCGAAGGCTTCGAGAAATCCGAACCCCGCTACGAAGGCTTTGATGTGCCCTTCAGCACCGCCAGCGTTGGCCAGTTTCACGGCGGCATTGCCGACAATGTCGTGCCGCGCGATGCGGAGTTCCGCTATGAATTCCGCGACCTGCCCACGGCCAATGCCGCGCAGATGCAGGCTGACATCGTGGCCCAGGCGCGGGCCATGGAGCCGGCGATGAAGAAGGTCGCGCCTGATGCGGGCTTCAGCTTCGAGACCATCTGCGAAATACCCAGCTTCCTGGGCTCAGAGGGCGACGCCATCACCCGGCTGGCGCAGCGCCTGAGTGGTGAGCAGCGGGTCACGCAAGTGGCGTTTGGCACGGAGGCTGGCCTGTTCAAGCAGTCGGGCATCCCCACCGTGGTCTGCGGCCCGGGCAGCATCGTGCAGGCCCACCAGCCGGACGAGTATGTGAGCCTGGAGCAATTGGGGCGGTGCGAGGCGTTCATGCAAGGCTTGACGGCGACCCGCACGATTGGGTAAGGAGGCCCGTGCGTTCAGGGGCGCTGGACTTGCTTCAAGCGGTCACATTCGCTCATACGCCTGGCTTGCACCCGGTCTGCGCCGACGGGGATGCCAAGGCGTCATCGCGGCCGAAAAGTAGGACGGAAAGGTGTAACTCGCGTGCCATGGATTAACTGCGGGGTGTGCCGGTGTTAACGTTGATATGGCTTAACTAGTCAAGAGGCGAAGCTCTTCCCCTCCGCGGACACGGATTGATTGAAAAACGACGAAGCCGCACAGGGAATGCGATGGAGCCCGATGCTGTTGCGACGGTTGATCATGCTGATATTCGTGGATTGGTTACCGACAGTTCATGTGTACGTCGCGGGGCTTCCTGCGCTCTAGGGTCTGCGGTCGCCACATCTCTGTGGCTCGCCAATAGCGTTGCCGAGGATTCCCCGGGTGTGTCCGTGGCTGCATCGCGTTCCCGCTGCGGCAAGGGCGTATCAAGGTTTGTGTTTCACCTCCTTGTGCAAAGTGCCAGGACGCCGCAGCTCAAGGCTGCACTGGCTGTGCCGGCGCGGTGACTTCGCGGGCGATGGCCCACACGAAGCCGGCGAGTTCACGCGCGATCGCCACCACGATCTTGTTGCGCATCAGCCTGCGAGCGGCCAGGCGGCGAAACCGGGCGCACAGTCGCACCTGGGCGGACCAGGCGATGTCGGTCACCGGCTTGGGCAACTGCGCCTGGCGCCGCGCGATGATCGGGCTCACACGCGCGGGGTGGTCGTAGTGCTGGGCAATCTCCACCAGGATGCGCCGGGCCGGCGAGTTGCCCGCCTTGGTGATGGCGCCCAGGCGCCGCCGTGGCCCGCTGGAATGCTCGCCCGGCACCAGGCCCAGATACGCCATCAGGTGGCGCGGGCTTGCAAAGCGCCAGAAGTCCTGGATCTCGGCCTCCAGGGTGATAGCCGCGATCAACTGCACCCCACGCAACGCCTGCAGGGCAGCCACCACCTGCGCCAGTGGCCAGTCGTGCAACAGATCGTGCAGCGCCTGCTCCAGCCGGCCAATGCGGGCGGTGGCC
>CAZFKW010000297.1:0-3162 GCA_964519795.1 uncultured Ramlibacter sp.
GCTCATGGCCGATGCCACCCGCCTGGCGCAGGTCTTCGTGAACCTGCTCAACAACGCCGCCAAGTTCACCGACCCGGGCGGAGACATCAGTTTCCGCGCGGCCCACGAGGACGGCAAGGTCGTCGTGACGGTCACCGACAACGGGCTGGGGATAGCCGCCGGCATGCTGCCCGTGATCTTCGACATGTTCGCGCAGGCCGACCGCTCGCTGGAGCGCGCCCATGCAGGCCTGGGCGTGGGCCTGTCGCTGGCCCGCTATCTTGTGGATGTCCACGGCGGCGCCATCACGGTTGCCAGCGACGGGGCCGGACGGGGCAGCACATTCACCGTCACCCTCCCCACGCTGGCGGACGAGGCCCTGGCGGCTGCCGTGGCGCAGTCAACCGCCGTCCCGCAAGTGAAGCACTACCGCATCCTCCTGGCCGACGACAACGTGGACTTTGCAGCCAGCCTGGCCATGCTGCTGGAGACCATGGAGCACACGGTGCTGATGGCCAACGATGGCGAGCGGGCGCTGGAGATTGCGCCGGATTTCAAGCCTGACTTCTGCTTCCTGGACATCGGCCTGCCCAAGCTGCACGGCTACGACCTGGCTCGCCGGCTGCGCGAGAACCCCGCGACCCGCAATGCGGTCATGGTGGCGGTGTCAGGCTGGGGGCAGGAAGAAGACAAGCGGCGCTCGCGCGAGGCCGGGTTCGACCATCACCTCATCAAGCCGGTGGACTTCAGCCAGATCGAGGCGGTGCTGGCGACCTTCAGTCCACGGTCAGCGGCACCGCCGGGATGATGACCGGGAAGGTGAGGGACACCCTTTTCGCCGAATGCGACACCGCCACCCCTTCGTCAGCAGCGATAGCCGACACGTCGTCCCAGGTCAGGATGCGGTAGGCGCCTTCATTGGGAAAGCCCTCCCCGCCGGCAGCATCCTCCAGCATGATGGTCAGCACCACCTGGTCCGGGCCGGCTTCGGCCCTGAGCGTCAGGTTCGCAGGCTCGGTGCAGGCATCGGTACAGGCCAGCATGGACGCCGTGAGGACATGCCGGATGGCCGTGCGCGGCACTGCCAGCTCCATCTGGCCAACTTCATTGGTGATGCTGAATCCCCGGAAATTGAGGTTGCCATTGAGCAGGCCCAGGCACTCCCCCACGCCGTCCGCCACCGTGGAGGCAGCACCCTCCTCTGGCGACAGCCAGGTCATGACGTCCAGGCACGAGCGCACCGCCGCCCGGCTGAACCCGTTGATCTTTGCCGCGCTTTCCCGGATCTGCACGAGGTCAGGCGCGGGTGACTGCAGGCGCCGCTGCATCACGTCGTAGATCATGCCGATGGGCTGCAGGTTGACCACCAGATGGTGCCGCATGGCGGGCGAAAGCCGGCGCAGCAGCGCGTAACGCGCGCCCTCTGCAGAACCATTTGCTGAAGAAGCTTGTGAAGACATTCCCACGCATTCTGGACGATGAGCCGATTCTTGCAAAGCGAATCCGCGCGAGGTTGTTACATGGTGTTCGTCAGACCGGTCCTACAGACACACTGGTTCGCAGCCGACTGACTTCTGCCGGCGATTGTCTAGATTGGAGGCACGGCGACGTCGCCATGACCCAATCCACCGGAGCCCACCATGCCGTTCCTGCCAGCCAGCGCCAGTTTTCCGCAGCCCCCCCGAGGTCCGGGTGGCGTGCGCGCCGGAACGCCGGCAGTGGCTGCCACGCCCGCCTGGGCGCGGCCGCAGGTGTCCTGGCCTTTCGTGGCGGTCGTGCCGCTGGCCAAACGAAGCACTCCCGCGGCTCCCGCGTCGTTCACAGTCTGAGGCGCCTTTGGTGGCTGTCAACCTCATAGGCGGCGTTCGCCGGGACGCCACCGGCAGGCAGATCACCCATGTGCACTGGGGGATCGCCGGGGACGAAAGCAACACCTGGTTTCGCGAGCCCTCCACCACGGGCGTGAATGAAATCGTGGACCGCATCCTCGCCGGCGATGCCGTCTATACCTTGCTGGACCCCTCGGACCCGGCCCGCACCGGTCCGCCGGTGCGCGTGGTCGCGGGCGAGGGTTCCAGCGAAAGCATCGAGGCCTATGACCCGGGCAGTGGCAAGCCATTGCCCACACTGCACCAGCTGCCTGCCTGCTGAAACCGCCTGCGGCACCGCAGCGTTGCCGTCCTACACAAAGGCAGGGGCTTTGCGCTTAGACTGGCGGCGACATCATGAACCCATTCAAAGACAAACTGGCTTCCTTTGCCGCCGGGCTGCGCCACCCCACGCGCAAACGCGTCCTGCAGGCGCTGGCCGTGCCGCCCGCGCTGTTCCTGGTCTATGTGCTGGTGCTCGTTCCGTTCACGCCCAGCATCACGGACCTGCAGAAGGTCAAGACCGCCAAGCCCTCGGTGGTAATGTCAGCCGACGGCCAGGAACTGGCCTCCTTCAAGCGCGAGAACCGTGACTGGGTGAAGCTGGACGCCATCTCACCCTACGTCACGGCAGCGCTCATCGCCATCGAGGACCGCCGCTTCTACGACCATCACGGCATTGACATGAGGCGCACGGCGGCAGCCGTGTTCCGCACTTTCACCGGCGACCGCCAGGGCGGCTCGACCATCACGCAGCAGCTGGCCCGCAACCTCTACCCGGACGAGATCGGGCGCAGCGTGTCAATCACCCGCAAACTCAAGGAAGCCATCACGGCGCTCAAGATAGAGGCGGTCTATACCAAGGATGAAATCCTGGAGACCTACCTGAACACCGTGCCGTTCCTCTACAACGCATGGGGCATCGAGATGGCGGCGCGGACCTACTTTGACAAGTCCGCCGGCACGCTGGACGAACTGGAAAGCGCGACGCTGGTGGGCATGCTCAAGGGCACGAGCTACTACAACCCCATCCTCAACCCCGAGCGCGCCGTGCAGCGCCGCAACACCGTCCTGGGCCAGATGGCGCGCAGCGGCAAGATCGATGAGCCGACGCTGGAGCGGCTGAAGAAAATGCCGCTCAAGGTGGACTTCGAGCGGCAGAACGGGCAGCTGGGCGCGGCGCCCCACCTCACGCAGCAGGTGCGCAAATGGCTCATCGACTGGGCAGACCGCAACGACTACAACATCCACGCAGATGGCCTGGTCGTGCGCACGACGATTGACTCCCGGCTGCAGGACATGGCCGTGAAGGCGA
>CAZFKW010000297.1:3237-4092 GCA_964519795.1 uncultured Ramlibacter sp.
TCCGCGAGACAAAGGAATACAGGCAAGCCACTGCGTCCGGGCAGACGGACGACCAGGCCCTCAAAACGCTCCTGGCCGATGCGGCCTTCATGCAGGCGCTGCGGGAAGACAAGACCCGCATCCAGGCAGGCTTCATGGCGCTGGACCCTGCCACCGGCGGCGTGCTGGCCTGGGTCGGCAGCCGGAATTTTGCGTTGGACCAGTTTGACCATGTCCAGCAAGCCCGCCGCCAGCCGGGCTCCACCTTCAAGCCGTTCGTGTATGGCGCGGCATTCCAGAGTGGCTCGCGGACGTCCGACACCTTCTTCGATGAAGATGTGGAAATCCCCCTTGGCAATGGCAACGTCTGGCGCCCGACAGACGCCGGCGGGCCGAGCTACGCGCCGATGACCCTTCGCCAGGGCCTGATGTTCTCCAAGAACACCATCACCGCCCAGGCCATGCAGGTGGTCGGGCCGGCCAGCGTCGCCGCCTTTGCGCGCGCCGCAGGCGTGCGCCAGAGCAAGCTGGACGAAGTGCCCTCGCTGGCGCTGGGCACGAGCCCGGTCACGCTCAAGGAAATGGTCACCGCCTACGGAACGATTGCCAACGATGGGCGATTCATCGAGCCCATCATCATCACGGCTGTCGAGGACCGTAACGGTGTGGTGCTTGAGCGGTTTGTCGCAAGCGCTCCGGAGGCCGTGATGCCCACCAGCGTGGCGCACTCTGTTGTCGATGTGCTGCGCGGCGCCGTTGACCAGGGCACCGGCACAGGGATACGCAGCCGGTTCGGCATCCGCGGCGATGTGGCCGGCAAGACGGGCACCACCCAGAACAACACGGATGCCTGGTTCATCCTGATGCATCCGCAGA
>CAZFKW010000297.1:4102-5451 GCA_964519795.1 uncultured Ramlibacter sp.
TGGGTCGGCTTCAACGACAACCGCGTCACCATGGGTTCGCGCTGGGGCCAGGGGTCGCAGGGTGCCCTGCCCATCGTGGGCGAGACCTTCCGGCTGGCGCTCAGGGCCAAGGTCATTGACGCGGCCCGGGAATTCAGCGCACCGCGCGAAATCATCGTCGAGCCGCAGCCGGTGCCCGAGGTCGAGCTGCCGGGGTATGCCCCGAACGGCGTGTGGCCCAATGGCGGAGGAAACTTCAACGGGTCCCCGGGTGAGCTTCGCCCCACCGGCTCTGCCAGCATGAACGACCCTGGCTCAGCGCCGGAAGGCAGCTGGCGGCCCCCTGGAAGCGTACGCATCGTGACCGTGCCACAGCCGGGTGAAGCACCGCAGCCAGTCCCCGACACGCAGGCGACGGTGCGGGTCCTCTCGCCGCCACCTGAAGGCAGTTGGGCGCCGTTGTACCCGCGCGCCCGGCCGGCGCCGCCGGCGCCACCCCTGCAGCCCCTCGTGATCGTGCCGCCGCCGGTCCGATAGTGGGCCCCGCATCCACGGTGCGTCCGCATCGGCAATGCGCGAGGCGGTTGCGCTACGATGGGAGGTCTCCATGCAGAACTCCCCATGCCCGCCGAATTCCTCCGGGGCCTGACCCACCGCGAGCGGACGCGCCGCAGCAACCGCCAGCTCGGCGGCATTCTTGCGTTCGTGGCAGGCGCCATCAATGCCGGCGGCTTCCTGGCCGTGCAGCGCTACACCTCACACATGACCGGCATCGTATCGGCCATTGCCGATGACCTGGTGCTGGGCCACGCCACGCTGGTGATCGGCGGCATTGCCATGCTGGCTGCCTTTCTGCTGGGCGCCATCACCACGGCGCTGCTGATCAACTGGGCGCGGCGCCAGCAACTGCAGGGCGAGTACGCGCTGTCGCTGATGGTGGAGGCCGCACTGCTGCTGGTCTTCGGCGTCCTGGGCGCCAACCTGAAGTTCGCCTATGAGGTGTTTGTACCGGCCACCGTGCTGCTCCTGTGCTACATCATGGGCCTGCAGAACGCCATCGTCACCAAGATCTCCCGCGCGGAAATCCGCACCACACACATGACCGGCGTGGTGACTGACCTGGGCATCGAACTCGGCAGGCTGATGTACCGCAACAGCGACCCGGCCCTCAACGACAGGCACATGGTCAAGGCCGACCGTGACAAGCTGCTGATCCTGTCCACCATCCTGGGGCTGTTCATCGTCGGCGGGATCCTTGGGGCATTGGCGTTCCGCGCCATGGGCTTTGCTGCAACGGTACCGATTGCGGCATTGCTGATGGTGCTGGCGGCGCCTCCGTTGATCGGGGATGCGGCGGTCATTGCCAGGGC
>CAZFKW010000298.1:0-2564 GCA_964519795.1 uncultured Ramlibacter sp.
ATGGGTCGAATTGGCATCGAACAGCAGCGTGTAGCCGTCCGGGTTGGCGCGAGCGACATGGGATGCCGCCACGCCGCCCAGGGCGCCCTGCTTTGCCTCAACCACAAAGGGCTGGCCCGGCGCGTCGCGCAGCCTGTCCTTCTCCAGCACGGCGGGGCGCAGGCCATAAATGTCAATGCATGAAAAGGCGATGAACAACAATCTTCATGAGCTATTTATAGCCCAGTTACACGGTCCAGCCTCCTGAAACAGGGACTTAAGGGAGTGACGGCGAAACAACGCACCGTGACACCCGGCATGCCAGGCGGAACGCGTCTGCGAACGACGTGTCAGGCAGCCTTGGCCAAGGCATGTCCCAGCCCCAGGCGCGCAGGCGAGATGTACTGCTGGCGATAGATCTCGAAAGGCATGGTGTCGGCCGCCTCGATCTTGCGCTGCTCTTCCACCGAGGCCGCAGCCTCGGCCGCAAAACGTGCCTGCATGTCGGGCGGGAACGGCAAAGCCAGCAGTGCCTCGCGCGTCTTTTCAGACTGGGCGCGGGCAAAGCTCACGAACGAGTTGTCGTGGTCCTTCGCGGCGGCTGCCAGCACGCGGGCAGACGGCAGCAGGTCCGGGTTGGCCAGGCGGGCCGCCGCGGATGCAAGTGTCTCGCTGTAGGCCCTGGTGCCATGCGCCGCGTCCAGCGCGGCGGCCAGCGGCGCGCATTGCTCGATGACTAACTGGCCCCATTCTGTGAGCAGCACCTCGCGCCCGCCTCGCTCCAGCATCAGGCCAGGCTCGCGGCCGCGGGTGGCCACCTTCTGCTGGTTGCGCGCCAGTGCCGCGATCTCCTGCGGAGTGTCGGGCGGGCTGTCGGACACCAGGCAGTGCAGCAGGAACACATCAAGGAAGCGGATGGTCGAAGCCTCGATGCCCACCGGCACGAACGGGTCCAGGTCCATCAAGCGCACTTCAAGGTATTCGACACCGCGCTCACGCAGTGCATGCAGCGGGCGCTCGCCGGGGAAGATCACGCGCTTGGGGCGGATGGTGCTGTAGAACTCGTTCTCGATCTGCAGCAGCGTGGTGGCGAGCTGGTTGTAGTCGCCGCCGGGGTTCTGGATGCCCACGGCTTCATAGGCCGGGTAGGGCTTGGTGAGGGCTTCCTGCAGCGAGGCGCCGTAGCCGTCCAGGCTGTTGTAGCTTACCGCCAGTGTGGACTGGGCATCACTCTGGTAGCCCAGGCGCCCCATGCGCAGCGATGTGCCGTACGGCATGTAGCGCGTCCACTCGTTCAATTCCTGCAGGTCATGCTGCCTGCCCGCGACAAAGCTGGAACACACGGCCGGTGATGCACCAAACAGGTACAGCAGCAGGAAGGCGTTGCGCCGGAAATTGCGTATGAGCGCGAAGTACGCCGCATTGGAAATGTCGGGCATCGACCAGTTGTAGTGAATGCCCGAGATGGTCTGCATGCGCCGGCCATAACGGTGGCCCAGGCCCATGCGGTACACGCTCTTGGCGCGGCCGACGTTCGAAGAGCCATAGCGGCCAATGGGAATCGTCTCGTCCGTCGGCAGCCCGCAGGGCATGCTGGACACCCAGAGCATTTCGTCGCCGATGGCGTGATAGGTGGCCTGGTGGGTTTCAGTCAGCTCCTGCAGGCATTCCTCCACACCCGCATGCACGCCGGTGATGAGCTCGACCTGCGACTCGCTGAAATCGGTTGTGATCTGCGGATGCGTGAGCGCCGAACCCAGCGCTGCGGGATGAGGCGTCAAGGCCAGCTTGCCCGTGGGCAAGGCGCGCAGGCTTTCCTTCTCGATGCCCCGGCGGATGCCCTTGAGCCTTTTGGGAGACAGCGCGCCCAGGCGTTCCTGCAGACTGCTCATGGCTTGTAACTTTCAGACTTCATTCGGCCGGAAGTTAACACAGGCAGCAAATGTCTGCTTTTTGCCTCGTCAAGCCGTCGCCGCCCACAGGGAAAGCAACGGCTGTGGCGCACGCCGCAAGCAAAACAGCTAGGCCGTGACCGTGCCCGCCTTGCCAATTTCATTCGCCCCCTGTGCCGACCCGCTGCCCGGCACCATGTCCCCCTCGCGGTCAAGCACTTCAGCCAACCGCACTGCCAGACGCTCGGGCGTCTGCGCATCGGTGCCCAGGTGCACACCCTGCGTCAACGTGATGTGGGCCGACTCGAAGGTGCCCGCACCTGCGCAGAGAATCGTCCGGTTCGGCGCGCTTTCTGATGCCAGCACCAGCATGGCCGGTACCACGTACTCCGGCTGCAGCGCATCCAGCACTGCCTGCGGCATCAGGCCTTCGGTCATGCGTGTGGCAGCCGTGGGGGCGAGGCAGTTCACATGGACATTGTTCCTGGCGCCTTCCAGTGACAGCGTCTGCATCAGCCCCACCAGCGCCATCTTGGCGGCACCGTAGTTGGACTGGCCGAAGTTGCCGTAGAGGCCCGACGATGACGTCGTCATCACGATGCGGCCGTACTTCTGCGCATTCATGATCGCCCAGACGGCCTTGGTGCAATTGACCGAGCCCATGAGGTGCACGTCCATCACCAGGCGGAAGTC
>CAZFKW010000298.1:2574-5414 GCA_964519795.1 uncultured Ramlibacter sp.
CGGCCAGGTCCATCTTGGCGAAGGTCTTGTCGCGCAGGATGCCGGCGTTGTTGATCAGGATGTCCACTGTGCCCCATGCGTCCACGGCCTGGCTGACCATGGCCTCCACGGCCGCAAAGTCTGTGACCGAGGCTGCATTGCCGATGGCCTCACCGCCGGCCTTGCGGATATCGTCCACCACGGCATCTGCGCCGCCCAGGTCATTGACCAGCACTTTGGCGCCACGCGCCGCCAGGCTCAACGCATGCTGCCTGCCCAATCCGCCTCCCGCGCCCGTGACGATGGCCACGCGGCCCTTGAAATCAATGCTCATGTTGAATACTTCCCGTCATGTTGGTGATGCACATTCCGACCCGGACTCTGGTAGCCTCAGGAGGAACCCGCCGTACTGTACATGGACCTGAACCTCGACACTGTCACCGCCGCGCCGCGCCCGGCCGCCACCGTCGTCATGCTGCGCGACGGCGCCCGGGGGCTTGAGGTCTTTTTGCTCAAACGTCATGGCCTGGCAGATGTGCTGGGCGGCGCCTATGTGTTCCCCGGCGGCAAGGTGGACAGCACCGATGCCGAGCTGGACATGCTCGCCCACCTGGACGAAGCGCCAGGCACCTTGCTCACCCGCCTGAATGAGCCCGCCATCGATGCTGCGACGGCCGCCGGCCTGTATGTGGCCGCACTGCGCGAGGCGTTCGAGGAGTCGGGTGTGCTCTATGCGCAAGGCGCGTCAGCACAGACGGCCGCCCGGGCCTGGGCCATGATCCGCGATGGCCACGCCTTTGCCGGCATGCTGTCGGCGCTCGGGCTGCGCCTGCAGGCCAGCAGTGTGTCACCCTGGTCACGCTGGATCACGCCGACCATGCCCTCGGTGATGAGCAAGCGCTTTGACACCCGCTTTTTTGTGGCGGCCGTGCCCGAGGGCCAGGTCGCGGTACACAACGACCACGAATCAACCGACAGCGTATGGCTGCGCCCGCGCGATGCGCTGGAGCAGTACTGGGCCGGCGGCATCCAGCTGGCGCCGCCGCAGATCATGAGCCTGGCCCACCTGGCGCGCCATGCCACCGTGGCGCAGGCACTGGCCGAGGCGCGCTGCCGGATGCCCCCCGTGATCCAGCCGGAGCCTTATGACGAAGACGGCATCCGCACCATCTGCTACCCCGGCGATGCGCGCCACTCGCTGCGCGTGTGCGCCCTGCCCGGCCCCACCCGCCTGTCCTACCGCAACAAGCGCTTCGAGCCGCCGGACGGCTTTGAGTCGCTGTTTACCTGACCCCCCATGCTGAAGACCCCCGCCACCTTTGTTTCCCTGCTGTCCGCGCAGGAGCACGACGCGCCGCTGAACTTCGTGTTCTGCGGCGACGAGCTGCTCGTAAGCGAAGACGACCTGTCCCTGCCCCACCCCATGGCGGTGTTGATGATGGGCGTGAAGAAGTCGCAGTTCCACCCCGTGGGCACGCTGGATGGCCGCTACTGCCAGGCCGCCTGGGTCCCGCGCGGCACGCCACCGCCCGACGGCCACCGCTACAGCAAGCTGCGCTCGCTGTTTGGCGCGATGGACGAGCAGCTGCTGGCCATTGCCGGACGCTCCTGGCAGATTGCCGAGTGGGCCCGCACACACCAGTTCTGCGGGGCTTGCGCCACGCCCACTGCGCACTTGACTGGCGAGCGCTGCGTGAAATGCCCGGCCTGCGGGATGGTGGCCTACCCGCGCATTTCGCCGGCCATGATGGTGCTGATCCGCCGTGGCGAGTCCATCCTGCTGGCGCGCCATCACAACTCGCCCACACGGTTCTTCACAGCCCTTGCGGGCTTTGTGGAAGCCGGCGAGTCCATCGAGGAAGCGGTGCACCGCGAGATCCTGGAGGAAGTGGGCCTCAGGGTGCGCGACCTCAAATACTTCGGCAGCCAGCCCTGGCCGTTCCCGCACTCACTGATGATTGCGTTCACTGCAGAATATGAAAGCGGCGACATCAAGCTCGACGAAAGCGAGATCGCCGAAGCGCAGTGGTTCGGGCCAGGTGATGAACTGCCCCGCACCCCGCCCATGGGACTGTCGATTGCCGGGCACCTGATCAACGCGCACCTGCCCAGGGGCACCTAGCGCCTGCACAACAGCAGCGCCTGCGGCGCTGAGAACTTCGAGCCACGCCTTGCGCGGCTTTTCTGCCTGTACTTCGCGCAAGGCTGTGGGCGTTGCGCAAATATTTGCGTGACCGGGATTGGCGTCCTGTTTTGTCAGCTCCATCCGGGCCACCGCCACTCCTTGCCAGTGGCGGTGGTTATTTAGACCATAAGGAGCGTTCCCCCATGATGGCATTCGACCGTCCCCTGATTGCAGTACTCATCGACGCCGAGAACGCGCGCGCAGCCTATATCCCTGACGTGATGAACAAGGTGGCTGAACTCGGAAGACCCACGGTGTGCCGCGCCTACGGCGACTGGACCACCCCACAACTCACGCCGTGGAAGAAAGTCCTTGAGGAATTCGGCATCGACCCCCGCCAGCAGTTCCGCCACCGCAAGGGCAAGAACAGCAGCGACAGTGCATTGATCATGGATGCGATGGAACTGCTGCACCACCGCGAGGTGGACGCTTTCAGCATCGTCTCGTCAGACTGCGACTTCACAGGCCTCGCGCGGCGCATCCAGGAAAAGGGACCCTTTGTCTTCGGCTTCGGCGAGCACAACACCATGCGGGCTTTTGTGGCGGCCTGCGACGAGTTCTTCCATATGGGGGAAGTACAGGCGCAGGAATGAACACTTCGTCGCGTTGCGGCCTGGGGGAAGAGCACGATTTCGTTGGAGACCGCGCCCTCCGTCTGCGCCCGTGTCCTGAATCG
>CAZFKW010000299.1:0-5413 GCA_964519795.1 uncultured Ramlibacter sp.
GCTCCGGGTCCCCAGGACCGTTGGCAAGGAACACGCCGTCGGGGTTGAGCTTTTTCACCTCGGCAGCACTGGTCTGCGCGGGCACCACGGTGACACGGCAGCCGCGCGATGCCAGCATGCGCAGGATGTTTTTCTTGACGCCGAAGTCGAAGGCCACGACATGGAACTTCGGGTCGGCTTGAGTGCCGTAACCCGCGCCCAAGGCCCACTCAGTCTGCGTCCACTCATACGGGTCGGCGACTGACACGACTCTGGCAAGGTCCAGCCCGGCCATGTTGGGCGCAGCCTTTGCAGCCGCGATCGCCTTGTCAACGACAGCCTGCGTGACCGCTGCGCCCTTGGGCAGGCCGATGATGCAACCGTTCTGCGCGCCCTTGCTGCGCAGCAGGCGGGTAAGCTTGCGCGTGTCGATGTTGGCGATGGATACGGTGTTCTCGCGCTCCAGGTACTGCGCCAGCGTCATGCTGGAGCGGAAGTTGGAGGCAATGAGGGGCAGGTCCTTGATGATCAGGCCTGCGGCATGGACCTTCTCGGCTTCGACGTCCTCGGCATTGACGCCGTAGTTGCCGATGTGCGGATACGTCAGCGTGACGATCTGCTGGCAGTAACTCGGGTCGGTGAGGATTTCCTGGTAACCGGTGATGGCGGTATTGAACACCACCTCGCCGGTCGTGGAGCCGGCGGCTCCTATCGAATTGCCATGAAAGACCGTGCCGTCCGCAAGGGCCAGGATGGCCAGGGGGTAGGTTCCCTGTTGAGACAAAAGCACTGGGTTCTCCGGGTTGGTTACGGGTACGCCCAAACACGCTCAAGAGGAGTCTCTCGATTGCTGTTTTTGTCAGGGAGGTTGGCTTGAATGCGCTAGGCGTAGGGGATTTGCGGGAAAGCCCTTCAGTATAGCCGATGGCCGCCCCGACTTTGCCCCGGGGGACATGTCAAAAGCCCATGCTGGCATGCAGGCAAATTGCAGCCGCTGCGGCAACGTTGAGTGACTCTTCGCCTCCGGGCTGGGCAATGCGCACATGTGTGGCGGCGAGGCCCGCCAATGCCTCGCTCACGCCCTGCCCTTCATGTCCCAATGCCCACGCGCAGGGTTGTGGAAATTTCTGCAGGTGAAGGTACTCACCCTGGTGCGAGCTTGTGACCAGGATCGGTACGTCAAGGCCGTCCAGCGCATCGAGTTCTGCACCCTCGACAAGTTGCAGGCCGAAATGAGCCCCCATGCCGGCGCGCAGCACTTTCGGGCTCCAGAGCGCCGCCGAGCCCTTGAGCGCAATGACCTGGCGAAAACCGAATGCCGATGCGCTGCGCAGGATGGAGCCGACATTGCCGGCATCCTGCACCCGGTCCAGGATGACCGTGGCCATGCCGGGCGTCACGCCGGCCGGAGCCGGGATTTCCATGACAAAGCCGGAGTCAGCCGGCGACTCCAGCCCGCTCACACCGGAAAACAGGGCATCGGCCATGACGATGATCCTGGCGGATGGCAGGGCCCACTGCGGCCCGCGGCTCCAGGCGGTTTCCGTATAGACGGCCATGAGGGGCATGATGCCCCGGCCGAGCGCCGCGCGGCACAGGTGGTCGCCTTCGAGCCAGACCTGGCCTTGCCTGCGGTAGGCGGTGTTGTCCTGCGCCAACCGCCTCAAATCCTTGAGCAGGGGGTTGTCGCGCGAGCTGATGTGCTGGAGACCGGACGTCACAAGCGGCTCACGGCATGCTCACCCGGGTCGCGCTGCCGCCCTGCGTTCCCAGCGTAGCCGCCACTGGCGCGAAGCAGCGGCGGTGGTGGCGGCAGGCACCATGAAGCTTGAGGGCGGCCAGGTGCGCCGGTGTGCCGTAGCCTTTGTGGCCCGCAAAGCCATAGTGCGGGAACTCTTCATGCAGGCTCTCGCAGAGCCTGTCGCGATGCACCTTGGCCAGGATGGAGGCAGCCGAGATGGCCTTGACCCTGGCGTCCCCCCCCACGACGGCCTCGGCCAGCACATCCAGCGTGGGCAGGCGGTTGCCATCCACCAGGACCTTGACCGGCTTGAGCCTCAGCCCCTCGACAGCGCGCCTCATGGCAAGCATGGTCGCCTGCAGGATGTTGAGCTGGTCGATCTCCTCGACACTGGCCTCGGCGATCGAGCAGCACAGCGCCTTCTCGCGGATCTGGTCGTAGAGCCTTTCGCGCTGGAGCGCGGTGAGTACCTTGGAGTCGGCCAGTCCGGGAATGCGCCGGCTGTCGTCAAGGATGACGGCTGCCGCCACCACCGGGCCTGCGAGCGGCCCACGCCCGGCCTCGTCGACGCCGGCCACCAGGCCAACCGGATCCCAGTACAGGGCGGCCTGTTCAGCTTTCAAGAACTTGCTGGATCGCATCGGTAGCCAGTCGGGATGTGTCGCGCTGCAATTGCTCGTGCAGCGCCATGAATTTCTGTTGCAATGCCGTGATTCTCTCAGGCTCGCGCAGCCACGCAAGAGTTGCTTCTGCCAGGGCTGCAGGGCTTGCGGCGTCCTGCAGGTACTCGGGCACGACAAAGTCGCCGCAGAGGATGTTTGGCAGCCCGACCCAGGGCTGGAGCTGCTTGCGGCGCATGATCCGCCAGGACAGCCAGTTCATGTTGTAGGCGATGACCATGGGCCTCTTGAAGAGTGCAGCCTCCAGCGTGGCAGTGCCGCTGGCGATCAGGGTCACGTCGCAGGCTGCCAGCACCGTATGCGAGCGGCCTGTGACGACCTGCAGGCCAGTCGCAAGCCCTGCGGCGCGCGCCGCGTGCTCGATGGCCGGCCTCAGCGCCGGGACGGCGGGCACAACGAATTTCAGCCCGGGGCGGGCACGTTGCATCAGCACTGCGGCGCCGAAAAAGCGCGCCGCCAGGTACTGGACCTCAGACACCCTGCTGCCGGGCAGGATGGCCACCACCTCGTCCCCGGGCGCCAGGCCCAGGGCGCTACGCTCAGCGGCCTTGTCCGGCTGCATCGCAATCATGTTCGCCAGCGGATGGCCGACATAGGTTGCGGCAATGCCGTGGGCGCGCAGCAGGGCCGGCTCAAACGGAAAGATGCACAGCACATGGTCGGCACTGCGGCGGATTTTCTCGACCCGGTCCGCGCGCCAGGCCCAGATGGACGGGCAGACGAAATGAACCGTCCTGATGCCGGCGGCCTTCAGGTCGGCTTCGAGGTCCAGGTTGAAGTCGGGCGCGTCAACGCCGATGAACATGGCTGGCCTGCCCGCCCCCAGGAGCCTCTCCCTGAGTTGCCGGCGGATGCCGACGATTTCCCGGTAGTGTCGAAGCACCTCGACGTAGCCGCGTACCGCAAGCTTCTCGCTCGGCCATTGCGCATGGAAGCCACGCCGCTCCATCTGCGCGCCGCCTATGCCACTGGCCTGCAGTTGCGGCCAGCGCTCCTTCATGCCGTCCAGCAGCAGCCCCGCCAGCAAGTCCCCGGAGGTCTCACCGGCAACCATGGCAAACCGGGGGCTGTTCATGGCATGGAAGCAAACGTCAGCGGACAATGCCGCGCTGGGGTGGCACTGCATCCAGGAACGACAGCATCATCTGCACGTCCGGACCCGACTCGGGATGCTTCAGGGGCAGCTCCGCAATCCGGACCTTTGACTGCTCCAGGGTCAGGTCATCTCGGTACAGCGCCTTGTGCATGGCCTTTACCGCCGAGATCCGGTCCGGGGAGAAGCCGCGGCGGCGCAGGCCCTCGAAGTTCATGGAGCGCGCCTGCGCGGGCTGGCCCTGGCTCATCACGAACGGCGGCTGGTCGGCAAACAGCAGGGAGCACATGGCTGTCATGCCGTGGGCACCGATACGCACGAACTGGTGGACAACGGTGAACCCGCCCAGGATCACGAAGTCCCCGACTTCAACATGACCCGCGAGCTGCGAGTTGTTCGCAAAAATGGTGTTGTTCCCGACGATGCAGTCATGGGCGAGGTGGACGTAGGCCATGATCCAGTTGTCGTCGCCTATGCGGGTCATCGCCCCGCCGCCGGGCGAGCCGATGTTGAACGTGCAGAACTCCCGGACGGTGTTGCGGTTGCCAATGACGAGTTCACATGGCTCCCCCGCATACTTCTTGTCCTGCGGGACCGCGCCGAGCGAGTTGAACTGGAAGATGCGGTTGTCATGGCCGATGGTGGTGTGACCCTCGATCACGCAATGCGCGCCAACGGTGGTGCCGGCGCCCACCTTTACATGCGGGCCGATGACCGCGTAGGGACCAACGCTGACTGAACTGTCGAGCCAGGCGGCCGGGTCGATGATGGCAGTTGGATGAATCTGGCCCAAGCTGCCTCCTCAGGCAATTGTGCGCATGGTGCACATGAGGTCAGCCTCAACGGCCACCTCGTCACCGACCTTGGCGCGTGCCTTGAATTTGAAAATGCCGGCCTTCATGCGGTCAAGCTCCACTTCAAGAATGAGCTGGTCGCCCGGCTCCACCACGCGCTTGAAGCGTGCGCCGTCAATGCCGGCGAAGTAATACACAGTCTTCTCGTCGGGCGTGACACCCAGCATGTCAAAGGCCAGCAAGGCCGCCGTCTGGGCCAGGGCCTCCAGCATCAGCACGCCGGGCATGACCGGGCGATGCGGAAAATGTCCCGTGAAAAACGGCTCGTTGATGGTGACGTTCTTCAGCGCCTTGATGCGCTTGCCCTTGTCGATCTCCAGGACACGGTCCACCAGGAGGATCGGGAAGCGGTGGGGCAGCTGCTTGAGGATTTGATGAATGTCCATCATGGTTTGTCGGGCTCTTGTTGGTGTTTCTCGAGCGCCTTCAGGCGTTCGCGCAGGCTGTGGAGTTGCTTGAGGGTGACGGCATTCTTCTCCCACGCCGAATTGTCGTCGATGGGGAACATGCCGGTGTAGTGGCCCGGTTTCGCGATGGAACGGGTCACCACCGTGGCCGCAGAAATATTGACATGGTCAGCCAGTGTGAGATGGCCGAGCACGATGGCACCACCGCCCAGCGTGCAGTGCGCGCCAATCGTGGCGCTGCCGGCCACGCCCACACATCCTGCCATGGCGGTATGCCGCCCGACGTGCACGTTGTGGCCAATCTGGATCAGATTGTCGAGCTTGACGCCATCCTCGATGACCGTGTCGTCAAGCGCGCCACGGTCGATGCAGGTATTGGCACCGATCTCGACATCGTTGCCAATGCGCACGGCGCCCAGCTGCTCTATCTTGACCCAGGCTCCGCCGTCAGGCGCAAAGCCAAAGCCATCAGCACCGATCACCACGCCCGGATGCACGATGCAGCGCTCGCCGATACTGCAGTTTTCGCCGAGGGTGACGCGGGACTTCAGGACGGTCCCCGCGCCGATGCGCGCCCCGCGCTCGACAACGCACAACGGTCCCACGGTCGCGTTGGGGGAGATGTCGGCTGCCGGGTCAATGACGGCGGAGGGGTGGAT
>CAZFKW010000300.1:0-426 GCA_964519795.1 uncultured Ramlibacter sp.
GAGCTACCTGGAGGGCATCCAGCCGCCGTTCTTCCGCGAGCTGGTGGACTATGCGCAGGACGGCTCGTACAGCTGGCATTGCCCTGGGCATTCGGGCGGTGTGGCCTTCCTGAAGACGCCCATAGGCCAGATGTTCCACCAGTTCTTTGGCGAGAACATGCTGCGTGCCGACGTCTGCAACGCGGTGGAGGAACTCGGCCAGCTGCTGGACCACACAGGCCCGGTCTATGAAAGCGAGAAGAATGCAGCGCGCATTTTCAATGCCGATCATTGCTTTTTTGTGACCAATGGCACGAGCACGTCAAACAAGATGGTGTGGCACCACACGGTCGCACCTGGCGACGTGGTGGTGGTGGACCGCAACTGCCACAAGTCGATCCTGCACGCGATCACCATGACCGGCGCCGTGCCGGTGTTCATGAAGCC
>CAZFKW010000300.1:436-839 GCA_964519795.1 uncultured Ramlibacter sp.
GACCCATCCCGCAAAGCGAGTTCGAGCCTGCAGCCATCAAGGCCAAGATCAGGGCCAACCCGCTACTCAGGCACGTGGACCCCGAGACCGTCAAGCCGCGCGTGATGACGCTCACCCAGTCCACCTACGACGGCGTCATCTACAACACAGAGACGATCAAGGGCATGCTTGACGGCTACGTGGACACGCTGCACTTTGACGAGGCCTGGCTGCCGCACGCGGCCTTCCACAAGTTCTACGGACCCTACCACGCCATGGGCAAGAACCGCGCGCGGCCGAAGGAGTCCCTGACGTTTGCCACCCAGTCCACCCACAAGCTGCTGGCCGGCATCAGCCAGGCCAGCCACGTGCTGGTGCAGGACTCCCAGAACCGCAAGCTGGACCGCCACCTGTTCAACGAGGC
>CAZFKW010000300.1:849-5413 GCA_964519795.1 uncultured Ramlibacter sp.
ATGATGGAGCCGCCCGGCGGCACCGCGCTTGTGGAAGAGAGCATCCTGGAGGCGCTGGACTTCCGCCGCGCGATGCGCAAGGTGGAGGCCGAGTTCGGCAAGGGCGACTGGTGGTTCAAGGTCTGGGGGCCTGACAAGCTGGTGGAAGAGGGCATCGGGCGAGCGGACGACTGGATCATCAAGGGCGAGGCCCGCACTGCCAAGTGGCACGGCTTCGGCAACCTGGCCGAAGGCTTCAACATGCTGGACCCGATCAAGTCCACCATCGTGACGCCAGGCCTGGACCTTCAGGGCAAGTTTGCGAAGACGGGCATTCCCGCCAGCATCGTGACCAAGTTCCTGGCCGAGCATGGGGTCATCGTCGAGAAGACGGGCCTGTACAGTTTCTTCATCATGTTCACCATCGGCATCACCAAGGGCCGCTGGAACACGCTGCTTACCGCGTTGCAGCAGTTCAAGGACGACTACGACCGCAACCAGCCGATGTGGCGCATCCTGCCGGAGTTCTGCAAGGCCCACCCGCGCTACGAGCGCATGGGCCTCAAGGACCTGTGCCAGCATGTCCATGAGCTGTATGCCAAGTACGACATTGCGCGGCTGACTACAGAGATGTACCTGTCCGACCTCACGCCGGCCATGAAGCCGAGCGATGCCTACGCCTACATCGCGCACCGCAAGACCGAGCGCGTGGAGATTGACGATCTTGAAGGCCGAATCACCGTTGGCCTGGTCACGCCGTACCCGCCCGGCATTCCGTTGCTGATTCCCGGCGAGGTGTTCAACAGGAAGATTGTGGATTACCTGAAGTTCTCCCGCGAGTTCAACGGGCTGTGCCCGGGCTTCGAGACGGACATCCACGGGCTGGTGGTGCAGCCTGACGAGACCGGCAAGCTCCGCTTTTACGCGGACTGTGTGAAGCTCTGACTGTCAGCGCGCGATGTCGGGCCGCTCGCGCAGGAAGGTGGCGAACCTGGGCAGCCCACCATCGTGCCGGCCGCGGTAGCGGTAGCTGACCCAGCTTCCAATGGCAGGCGGTGCGCGGCGCTGGGCATCAGTGAAGCCCGAGCCGAGGCGAAAGCGCTGGCCTTCGGGTGTTTCCACGACCAGCGCGCCCATCAGGCCGGCATACTTGCCACGGCCTTCCAGGTGGGCTACGACGCGTGCGTCGGCGTCTTCATGAGGCTTCAGCTTGAGGAGGTCGTCGCTGCGAATGCCGCGGTAGAGCGAGGCACCGCGATGCAGCATCAGCCCTTCGCCGCCGGCGCGGACGGTCTCGCGCATCAGCGCGTTCAAGGCAGATTCTGTCGCGACCTTGCGCTGGGGCACGGGCTGAAGTGAAGCCAGATCACCCGGCTGTACCAGTGCGCGCAGGGCCGACACGCGCGTGTCAAAGTCGCCGGGGTGGGCGGGAAGGTCAAACACCATGAAGCGGATCTCGCGCCAGGCAGCGTTGTCGGGCACCTGCTGGCGAACCGTGGACACCGCATGGGTGAAGCGCCCGCGTCCGGCCCAGAGTTCACCGTCCATTGGAACCGTGGGCCAACCGGCTGTGAACCATTTGGGCGGCGTGACCGGCTCGCCGCCGCGCGTCCACAGGCGCCGGCCGTCCCAATAGCCCCTCACGCCGTCGTACTTCTCGCTGACCCAGTAGTCGGCCAGGGGTGTGCCCCGCCGCCACACATTGGCCAGCATGAGCGGCGCGGGCTCAGCGACGGCGGATGGCAGTACAGCAAAGAGGGCGCTGCCGGCCGCCGCCAGCCAGGCGCGCCGCGAGACCCCGGTCACGATGCCGCAGGTTCGGCGATGCCGCCCACAACGTGGCTGAAGCCACCGTCCACATAGGTGATCTCGGCCGACACACCGGCTGCCAGGTCGCTCATCAGGAAGGCAGCAACATTGCCGACGTCTTCAATCGTGATGTTTCTGCGGATGGGTGAGTTCTCGGCCACGACGCTCAGTATCTTGCCGAAGCCCTTGATACCGCTGGCCGCCAGCGTCTTGATGGGGCCGGCGCTGATGCCGTTGACGCGCATGCCGCGCGGACCCAGCGACTCGGCCAGGTAGCGCACAGACGCTTCGAGCGAAGCCTTGGCAAGACCCATGGTGTTGTAATTGGGCACGGTGCGGACGGCGCCCAGATAGGTCAGGGTGAGCAGGGCCGACTTCGGGTTCAGGTAGGGCAGGGCGGCCTTGGCCATGGCGGGGAAGCTGTAGGCGCTGATGTCATGCGCGATCTTGAACCCTTCGCGCGACAGCCCATCCAGAAAGTCCCCTGCAATGGCTTCGCGCGGCGCATAGCCTATGCCGTGCACAAAGCCGTCGAATGTGGGCCAGGTCTGCGACAGGTCGGCAAACAACTTGCCTATCTGGGCGTCGTCACCCACATCGCAGTCGAAAATCAGATTGGAGCCAAAGTCGGCCGCGAACTCGGTGATGCGGTCCTTGAAACGTTCGCCGACATAGCTGAAAGCCAGCTCGGCGCCCTGCTGGTGACAGGCCTTCGCGATGCCATAGGCGATAGAGCGGTTGGACAAAACGCCCGTGATCAACAATTTTTTGCCTTCAAGAAAACCCATGTGCTTGTCTCCGGGAAAAATCTTGCAGAATTGTCGCATGCGAATTCTGCTGGCCTGCGTCCTGTTGGGAGTCTCCTTGCCGTCGTGGTCTGCCCACGGCTATGCACTATGGGGCGACCTGAAGTACCCGGCCGGCTTTGCCAATTTCGACTATGTCAAGCCCAATGCGCCCAAGGGAGGCGAGTTGCGGCTGGTGAGCAACCTGCGGGTGTCCACCTTTGACAAGTACAACCCGTTCACCATCAAGGGCAACGCGCCTGCGTACCTCTCCGGCCTGCTGTTTGACTCGCTGCTGTCGGGTGCGCTGGATGAAGTCGGCTCGGGCTACGGCCTGCTTGCCGAAGATGTTGAGGTTGCACCGGACGGCCTGAGCGCCACGTTCCGGCTGCGGTCGCAGGCGCGCTTTCACAACGGCGACCCGGTGCTGGCGGCCGACGTCAAGCACAGTTTTGACACGCTGATGGGCAAGTTCACCTCGCCGGCTTACAAGACCCTGCTGGAAGACGTGGCCGGCCTGGACGTGCTGGACGAGCGTACTGTGCGCTACCGCTTCAGGAAGCCCAACCGCGAAATGCCGCTGACTGTGGGCGGATTGCCGGTGTTCAGCCGCAAGTGGGGCATGGAAAACGGCAGGCTCAAGCCTTTTGACCAGGTGGTGATGGACATCCCCATTGGCAGCGGCGCCTACAGGATCGGCCCGGTGAACTTCGGCAAGGACATCACCTATGTGCGCGACCCCAACTACTGGGCGCGTAACCTGAACGTGCGGCGCGGTACCGCCAATTTTGACCGGATCACCGTCAAGATCTACAAGGACAACACGGCCCGGCTGGAGGCACTGAAGGCCGGTGAGTTCGACCTGATGCGCTTTTTCTCGGCCGGTGACTGGGCGCGGCGCGTCAAGGGCAAGCGCTTTGACAGTGGCGAATTGGTCAAGGGCGAGTTCAGGCACAAGCTGCCATCGGGCTTTCAGAGCTATGTGCTCAATACCCGCAAGGAAAAACTCAGGGATGTCCGGGTGCGCGAGGCCATGGGCCTGGCCATGGACTATGAGTACATGAACCGCCAGATGTTCTATGGCTCCTACCAGCGCGTGAACGGATTGTTCGGCAACACTGACTGTGAGGCCGCGGGGCTGCCGGGGCCGCAGGAACTGGCGCTGCTGGAACCGTGGCGCGGCAATATCCCCGATGCGGCGTTCGGGCCAATGACGGTGCCGCCGCGTACGGACGGCGACTCCTCCCTGCGCGGCAACCTGCGCAAGGCTCGCGACCTGCTGCGCCAGGCCGGTTGGGAGATCAAGGGTGGGGTGTTGCGCAACGCCAAAGGCGAGGCCTTCACCCTGGAATACATGGACACGAACGACGGTGGCCAGCGGGTGGTCAGCCCCTGGATCCGCAACCTGGAAAAGCTGGGCATCAGACTGAGCTTCCGGGCCGTGGATTTTGCGCTCTACCAGCAGCGCCTGCAGAAGTTCGACTTTGACATTGCCACGCTGGCTTACGGCGGCTCGCACACACCGGGCCAGGAGTATGCCGACCTCTTTGGCAGCAAGGCTGCAGACCAGGAAGACTCCGGCAACCTGGCCGGCGTGAAAAGCCCGGCTGTTGACGCGCTGGTGACCGCGATGACCGGCGCCGCCACCAAGGAGCAACTGGTGCCTGCCTGCCGCGCGCTGGAGCGCGTCATCGCGCACAGTCACTACATGATCCCGCAGTGGACTGCCGGCACGCACCGCATCGCCTACAACGCCTGGCGCCTGGCCAAGCCGGAGGTGATGCCCCCGTATGCGCAGAGTGAAGCCTGGGCCATCGACACCTGGTGGGCAGCAGCAAGAAAGTAACCATGGCCGTCTACATCCTCAAACGCCTGCTGCTGCTGCTGCCAACCCTGCTGGGCGTGTTGCTTGTGACCTTCATCGTCACGCAATTCGTTCCGGGCGGACCGGTTGAGCAGTACATTGCCGAGGCCCGTGCGGCCGGCGGCGG
>CAZFKW010000301.1:0-5411 GCA_964519795.1 uncultured Ramlibacter sp.
CCAGCCCGCTGCGCTCGGACCTGTACAAGACGACCGCTGTTTAGGCAAGGACGCCGGCGGCTTACCGCTTACCGTTGCATTGCCGCAACTTCAGCCCTCGGCCGCGCATGCCTGGGGCCATCCAAGGAGGTTCCATGAGCAATTCTTTTTCTTCGCGCCAGGGCGAGCGCACGCTGTTTCAGGGCTTGGGCTGCAGGGTCGATGGCCTGGCCATCGTGGGGAGCGGGTTCATCTGCGTCACTGACCAGCGCGTCTTCTTCCGCCCCAGCGGCGGCAGCCCGCTCTTGCTGGAGCGCGACCGCATCCAGTCCATCACCCGCGCCAAGTTCGGCTTTCTCCCCGCCATGGTCGTCCACGGCACGGACGACACCGAGTTGTCGCTGATCGTCCCGGACGGCTGGAGCCTGGACAGGGCGCTGTGCGCGATGGAGGGGCAGGGCGTTGCAGCGGGTGACGGCGCGCCCGGCCTGGTCAACGTGCCGGCCCGGAGCCGGTTTGTGCGGGCGGTGAGCATCCTGGGCCTGGCCTTTGTGGCGGCGGGCAAGGCCTTGTTGGGGGATTTGGGGTTGCGGCGGTTCCGGTAGTTGTCCGGCGTGCACAATGCAGCCACAAATATCCGGATGGAGGACAACACATGACCCAGCTAGTCCTGTGTTTCGACGGCACCAACAACACCATCACCGGCGGCAGCAGCGACACCAGCGTGGCCAAGCTTTGCAAGGTGCTGGCCCCGGCGGATGGCCGGCAGCTGCTTTACTACGACCCCGGCGTCGGCAATGTGGGGCAGCTGCCCGGCGTCGCGCCCGGCGACAAGCTGCGTGCCAGGCTGCAGCGGCTCTATGGCCTGGCGCTCGGGCGTGGCGTTTACCAGAACATGGCAGACGCCTACCTGTTCCTCATGCGCAACTGGCAGCCCGGCGACCAGATCTATGTGTTTGGCTTCTCGCGCGGCGCCTTCACCGCCCGCGGCGTGGCGGGGCTCGTGGCGCGCTTTGGCATCATGCGGCCCAGCATGGACACCATGGTGGCCACGCTCGTGCACCTGTTCTTTGCCGACCGCACCGACAGCCCTGCCGAGCAGGACGCGATTCGTGACCAGATCGCGGCCTGCTTTTGCAGCGCGGAGGGCGCCGTGGCGGAGGTCTGGTTCACCGGTGTGTGGGACACCGTGGAGTCGGTAGGCTCGCCGCTCTCGCGCAAGAGGATCAAGACCCTGCCGACCATTGTGGGCCAGTGCTTCAGGCATGTGCGGCACGCGCTCGCGCTGGACGAGCACCGCAACTCTTTCACGCCGCAGCCTTACATCATCGAGCAGGGCTACCCCTACGCGGACCACGGCCAGAGCATCAAGCAGGTCTGGTGGCGCGGCGCGCACTGCGACATTGGCGGCGGGTATTCCGACGCCGAGTCCGGACTGTCGGACGAAGCCCTGCTCTGGATGCTGGACGAGTCCATTGGCAAGGGCCTGCTGGTGAAAGAGGAGGCCAGGGCCGGCGACGGGGTGGACCGTGACGGCGCACTGGCGCTCGTCCGCACGCCTGCGCAGCCCGGCGGGCTGCTCCAGCCGCGCACACCGCTGGCTCATAGCGAGGATTTTTCGGAGGCGTATTGGGCGCTGTGCGGCTTGCATGTGCGTCGCTATGACGAGGTGAAGGGCATACCCGCTGGCGTCACGCCCGAGCCGCCGGTAGCGAGTCCGACGGTGGCCATCCCCGTGGCCTCCGTGTGGAGCCGGCCGTCGGGCCAATGGGGCAAGCTGGCGGCCGCGTGGGGGTTGGGCGCGTTTTTCTGGTGGCTGCAGGGTGTGCTGGCGTTGGGGGAGGTGGGGGCTTCGCTTGGGGATATTGCCCAGGCCAACATGGACATCGCGCGCTGGCAACTCACGTGGTGGCAGGAGCGGGGGCCTTCGATGCCGGATGTGAAGCACCCGGTCTGGATGGTGCTGGCCGATGGCGGGTTCATGCTGGCCTATGGCTATGTGCTGGCCCGGGGTATGGCCCGCGGCTTTGGCGTGGCCGCCGGGCTGCGCAACCTCTCGATGCCTGTGCCGCGCATGTTGAACCTGTTGGGGTTGAGCGGGTTGATCATTGTGGGGGCTGATGTTGTGGAAGACGTGTTGATGCTGGGCACGTTCTACTTCCATCATCTTGGCTGGGCGCCGCTTGAAGTGATTGCCGCCGGCCTGATGACGGTTGCTGCGGCGGTCAAGTGGCTCGGGTTCATCCCAGCCCTTTTGCTGGTTTCGCGACGCTGGGCGCGCTAGGCTGCCCCGTGCATGAAGCGGTCGGCAGAGTGCTGCCAGCGGCGGCAGCTTGCTCTTGCTGGAGCGCGACCGTATCCAGTCCATCACCCGCGCCAGGTTCGGCTTTCTCCCTGCAGCAGCAGGGGTGCTAGATGCGGACGGCGTCCCGATCCACGTAGGCGCGCAGTTCCTTCCGAAGCGCCTTTTCGGTCACCAGGTCCACGCGACATTGGAAGAGGTCTTCGAGGTAGAAAAGAGCGCCGAAGTACTGTTTGGCCGTTGGCGGGGCAACAAACGAAACCAGAATGTCCACGTCGCTGTCGTCGCGCGCATCGCCTCGCGCCGTAGAGCCGAAGAGCGACAGGCTGTCCACGCCGAATTGGCGTTGAAGCTGCGGCTTGTGCTCAGCAAGCAGAGTCAGGGCGGCTTCGCGATTCATCGATCAGGCGGTCGTGGCCATGTCTGCAAGAACCTCAGACACCACCTTGCGGATGCCGCTGAGCGCCTCTTCTGCCGTCGGCGCAAGCCAGCTCAAGGACGGAAACTCAGCACACAGGCTGACATGCTCCGCGTCTTCGGGGGACCATTTTGTGGTGAACGTACAGAGTTCAATGATGATGGACTTTGTCATGGATGTAGAGTTTAGTTTGCCGGTCGACAACATGGTGGTCTCGATCGATGTCGATGTTTATGCGGATGTTGCCGCCGCACGAGGTTCGCCGGGGCCATTAAAGTTCAGTCTAGAATATAGACCTGAACGGATATAAATTGACAGCTCAGTTCCGACGCCCGCTCGTGTGGGAAGGTCTCATTCGGAGATGACCATGCCACGTAAAGCCACTCACGAAGCCAAAGGCACTGATAACGTGCTGGTCGATCTCGGCTTTGACGATGCAGAAGAGTTGACTGCAAAAGCCAGCCTGGCGGTCAAGTTCAACCAGATCGTCGAGAAGCGCGGCCTCAGCCAGGCAGAAGCTGCAGCCATAACCGGCATGACGCAGCCCAAGGTGTCGCAGGTGCGGCGCTACAAGCTGCAGAACATTTCGCTTGAGCGGCTCATGCAGGCGCTGGTGTCCATGGACCAGCATATCGACATCATCGTGCGGCCCGCACGGCGTTCAGACGTGACGGCCATTTCGATTGCGGCTTGAACGGCGGGGACACCAGGCCAGCCGACAAAATCCCGCCATGCCCGAATACAGATTCAGCGTCTACGGCAAGCTTGTGGCCGTGGTTCGCACCGCCACCGGCTGGGACGCCTTTGCGCTCGGCCCGGACGGCAAGCGCCGGCCGCTTGAGATTGTGGTGCCTGACTTCATTGCGGCAGAGGAACTGCGGGAATTTCTGGCCGACATGTTCCACGAGCATGCGATGCCGGGCAATGGGGATGTGGTGCAGCTGTAAGCGCGACAATCCTTTAATGCGCGTTGGCCTTGTTGCTCTCAGGATCGTTCTTCTGCTTGTTGCCCTGTCGGGTACGGGCACTCATGCCCAGCCTGCCCGCGTCACGCCTGACCCGCTAGCGCTGGCCACGGAGGCACTAGGCAAACTCCCCGGCACAGCGGCCGCCGGCACGCTGACCGGCGACAAGATCCGCATCGCCATTCAAGGCGCACCCAGCCCCAAGGGCGCCGAGCCGCTCTTCGAGATTGGCTCAGTCAGCAAGGTGTTCACCGGCTTGCTGCTGGCGCAGGCCGTTGAGGCCAAGGAGCTGTCGCTGGACGACACCCTGGGCAGTCTGCTCGGCACGAGCGTCGCGTTTGGCTCGCGCCGCACGGCCGCCATTACGCTGCGCCAGCTGGTCACGCACACCTCCTGCCTGCCGTTCATGCCTGAGAGCCCCAACGTGGTCCCGGCGGAGTCGCAGCTCACCTCGTACAGCCGGGCGCAGCTCTGGAATGCGCTGGGCTGGGTTGCCATGCCCAAGGCTGCGCCTTGCGAGGCGGAGTACAGCAATTTTGGTATGGCCGTGCTGGCAGAGCTCATGGCCCAGCGCGCTGGTCGGTCATGGGCAGAGCTTGTGCGCACGCGCATTACCGCGCCGCTGGGCATGCGCGACACCTTTGTGCAGGTGCCGGCGCAGCAGGCGTCGCGCCTGGTCAGCGGCTACGTGCGTGACGTGCCTGCGCGCCATTGGGCAATGGACGCTTTTGCGGGCACGGGCGGTTTGCGTTCGACGGCGACGGACTTGCTGATTTTCAGCAGGGCGCTGCTCCAGGGCAGGCAGGGGCCGTTGGGGGCGGCGGCTGAGCGGCTGGTGACGGACCTTGCGCCCTATGGAAAAGGTGATGTTGGCAAAGGCGGTGCGGGCAAAGGTAGTGAGGGCGGCAGAGCGCGGATCGGGTATGCAGTGTTCTTCCCGGTTGCGCCCACCCGCGTGTGGACCCACAGCGGCCGCACCGGCGGGCAGGTGGCAGAGTGGATTGTGTGGCCGGTGCGGCAGGAGGCGGTGGTGATCCTGGTGTCGAACATGGCGTCGCCGGCGCGGGGCATGGGGCGGGCCTTGATTGCGCACTAGACTGCCCCATGCATGTCATCCACCACCGGGGCGTGGTGCCGTACCTTGCCGGTGAGGCGTTCACGGCGGCGGACATCATGATGATGTTCACGCTGACGACCATGCGCTACTTCCAGCCCTGGGACTACAACGGCTACCCGAACATCCTGGCCTACGTCGCCCGCCTGGCGCAGCGGCCGGCGTATGTGGCGGCCATGGCCAAGGGCGATCCCGGGATGGCGCTGTTGTTGACGTAGGACCACCGGCTCCTGCATTTGCGGGATGTACAAATCTCCGGCAGTCGGCAAGATGCGGGTAAATCACTCTTCGTGGCTTCCCGGCCTGACCCTGATCATGTTCAAGTCCTCACTGCTCATGGCCGGCCTGCTGGCCGCAGCCGTCACCGCGTCCGCCCAGTCATGCCCGCCTGCGGGCGCGCGCTACATCAGCGACAACTTTGTGGCCCGCGTCGAGATCGTGTCGCTGGGCACGGCGCAAAAACACCCGACGCTGGGCTGCGAGTGGCGGCGCGTGTCAGACGGGCAGCAGATCTGGCTGAACCTGGGCGCGACGGTCACGCCACTGGCGCCTGCCAAGGGCGGGGCCAAGGCCGCAGGGGTGGGCGAACGGCCCGGCGGCGGCACGCCGGGCGCGCAGGCCGCGCAGGCGGCC
>CAZFKW010000302.1:0-5382 GCA_964519795.1 uncultured Ramlibacter sp.
GGCCGGCGTGGTGGGCGGCGCAGTGGCCGGAAACGCGATTGGCCGTCAGAACAGCGCCCAGGCGGTTGACTCCTATCGCATCACGGTCCGGGTGGACAACGGTTCCATGCGCACCTATGACGTCCCCAATCCCGGCGACCTGCGCCCGGGTGACCGGGTCCGCATCGAAAACGGCGTACTGTACCGCTCGTAGTCCCTGCCGGTGCGTCAGTGCAGCAGGTCGCTGCCTGGCGCCTGGCTCTGGACCTTGAAGAAGCCCGTACCGGCGCTGCCGCGGCCGGCTTCTTCTTCCGTTGCTTCACGCACGGACTCCACCCGCAGGCTCAGGCGCAATGCAATGCCTGCCAGCGGGTGATTGCCGTCCAGCACCACATGTTCCGGATAGATTTCCGTCGCGGTGTACAGCACGTCGCGCGGCGCATCGGGGTTGGTTCCTTCAGGCAAGGCAATCCCTTCAATGGTCATGCCTTCTTCCAGCTCCGCCGGGAACAGGCCACGGGGCTCCAGGAAGACGAGCTGCTCGTTGTAGTCGCCAAAGGCTTCCTCGGGTTCCAGGTGCAAATCCACCTTCGCGCCGGCTTCATGGCCTTGCAGCGCCTGCTCGATTTTTTCAAACAGGTCGCTGCCGCCCACCAGGAAGTCAACGGGCTCTTCAAGCACATCCAGCACTTCACCCAAAGTGTCCTTGAGCGTCCAGGTCAGGCCGACCACGCATTGTTCAGTGATTTCCATAGGAGAATTGTCGCAGCTTGTGCGGCCTGCCCGGAGCTTCGCGCCGGAGGCTTCCCTTGACGACAGGATTATTTGCCAACCTATGGACATCAATCACCCCCTGCCGCTGCTCGCAGGCCTGAGCCCGGCCACCTTCATGAAGCGCCACTGGCAGAAAAAGCCCCTGCTGGTCAGGGGCGCCTTGCCAGGCTTCACACCCCTGCTGGACCGTGCCGCACTGTTCGGCCTGGCCGCTCGTGAGGGCGTTGAGTCCCGCCTTGTCGTGCACAAGGCCGGTGGCTGGAAGATGCGGCGCGGCCCCTTCACGCGACGGGCGCTGCCGCCCGCCCGCCAGCCAGACTGGACATTGCTGGTGCAGGGCGTGGACCTGCACGACGACCGCGTGCATTCGCTGATGCGGCAGTTCCGCTTTGTGCCGGACGCCAGGCTGGACGACCTGATGATCAGTTATGCCTCTGATGGCGGCGGTGTCGGGCCGCACCTGGACAGCTACGACGTCTTCCTGCTGCAGGCCCATGGCCAGCGCCGCTGGCGCATCAGCCGGCAGAAGGACCGGACGCTGGTGGAGGGCGTTCCGCTGAAGATATTGGCCAACTTCGAGGCTGAGCAGGAGTTTGTGCTCGACCCCGGCGACATGCTTTACCTTCCCCCCGGCTACGCACATGACGGCGTGGCCGTGGGCGAATGCATGACATATTCCATCGGCTTCCGTGCGCCGGGCCGTGGCGAGCTTGCGCGTGAACTCATGGAGCGCATGGCCGACGACGCCGTTGATGCTGTCGGTGATGCCCTCTACCGCGACGCCGGCCAGCCACCCGCCACGTCGCCAGGAGCCATTCCAGAGGCCTTGCTCGCCTTTGCGCGCGAAGCCCTGGAGGATGCCCTGCGTGAACCTGACATGCTGGCGCGCGCGCTGGGCGAGAGCCTGACCGAGCCCAAGGCGAATGTCTGGTTCGACGCGCCGCAGGCGCCCGTCACTGCGGGGCAGATGGCCGGCGGCGTCGTCCTGGATAGGCGCACGCGGATGATGCATGATGCGCGGCATGTGTTCATCAATGGCGAGGGCTACCGTGCCGCCGGGCGCGATGCCACGCTGATGCGCCGGCTGGCCGATGAGCGCAGCCTGGACGGGCGGGATCTTGCAGGAGCCAGCGAGGATGCCCGGGAGCTCGTGTTGTCATGGCTTGAAGCGGGGTGGTTGCATGGACGCTGAAAATGGCGAGGCGGACGATCAGGCCGCGAACAGGGAATCGGGGGCGCTGGCGGGCTTGCCATCAGGCCGCTTCAGCGGGCGCGTGGAGTTCCAGGACCTTGTGCGCAAGGCATTGGCACAGGCTGCACAGGACGGTTGGCGCGAGATCATCTTCAGCGACGCGACCTTCTTCGACTGGCCTTTGGGCGAGCGCGCGGTGGCCGAGTCGCTCCAGGCCTGGTCCGGCTCCGGACGTCGCTTCATCATGCTGGCCAGGAACTATGATGAAGTCGTCCGCCGGCATGCCCGCTTTGTGACCTGGCGCCGCACCTGGGCCCACATCATCGAGTGCTGGCGGTGCCCATCGGCCGACCCGCTGGAGTTGCCCAGCGCCATCTGGAGCCCGGCCTGGGCACTGCGCAGGCTCGACCTGGAACGCAGCACCGGGATATCCGGCGGTGAGGCCGACAGGCGTGTGCTGCTCCGCGAATCGCTTGACGAATGGCTGCGCAAGAGTTCCCCCGGATTCCCGGCCTCGACGCTGGGACTCTAAGTGTTGTTTTTCCGGGTGTATTTCATGGGTCAGTTGCAAGTCAGGGTTTGTCAGGGTTGACTTGCAAATACTATAATCAGCGGCTGAGCAAATCTCGCCTTGCGGCGGAGTTGCTTGGTCAAGGCGGCGTTCGCTGCTTTGGCATTTCCCAGAATTATTTTTGACCGTCCCTCAAGGAAACTGACAATGAAGAACTATCTCGTCCTCGCAGCACTGGTTGCTGCTGCCACCCTCTCTGCTTGTGGCAAAAAGGAAGAGCCGGCACCCGCTCCCGCTCCGGCTCCCGTCGCTGCTCCCGCTCCCGCTCCGGCACCTGCCACCCCCGCTGCTGACGCAGCTTCCGCAGCCGCTGGCGCCGCCACCGCTGCTGCTGATGCCGCTTCTGCCGCTGCCGGCAACGCCGCAACGGCCGCTACCGGCGCCGCAATGGCTGCTTCGGGTGCTGCAATGGCCGCTTCCGCTGCCAAGTAATCCAGCCCGTGCTGACCAGAAAGCCGCTCTTCGGAGCGGCTTTTTCGTTGGTGCGCGGGTTCCGCCCGTCAGGCGTCAAGCCAGGGTGTGCCGTCCTTCTGGAAGGCCACGCCAATGTCGCCTGACTCGCGGCCCAGGACCGCCGCCAGCGCACTGCGCGCCAGCTCGGGCCGGTTGTTCTGTTCGCTCAGGTGGGCGGCCACCACATGGTTCAGGGCCGGATGCAGCAGCGCATGCAGGATGGCCGCTGACGCGTGGTTAGCCAGGTGCCCGTGGTTGCCTCCCACGCGACGCTTGAGGAAGGCCGGATAGGCACCATTGGCCAGCAGTTCACTGTCATGGTTGCATTCAATCAGCAGGGCGTGGCAACCCGCAAGATGGCTCAATACGTGTTGCGTCGCATGGCCCAGGTCGGTCAGCACGCCAAGGCGCCGGTTACCGTCGGTGCAGGAAAGCTGTAGCGGCTCCCGCGCATCATGCGGCACGGTGAACGGCATGACCTCAAGTTCGCCCAGGTCAGTGGGTGAGCCGTCACGGGCCACATGCAGCAGGCCATCGAGGTCCGGCATGCCAATGCCGGCATAGGTGCCCTCACTCATCCAGACAGGTATGCGTCCGCGCAAGGCGACGGCTCGGGCACTGCCAATATGGTCGCTGTGCTCATGGGTGATGAAGATCGCATCGATCTGCGATACGTCCAGGCCGGCCGCAGCCAGCCTGGTGTCAAGCTGGCGAATGCCGAGGCCGCAGTCAACCAGCAGGCGGCGGACTTTCCCGCCACTGGCCGCCTCGACCACGGTGGCGTTGCCTGAGCTGCCGCTGCCCAGGCTCTTGAACCGAAGCATGTCCGGTGGCGGCAGTTACTTCAGGTCGTCCGCGATCACCTGCACGATGCGCTGTGCATTGGCAGAGGTCTCCGGGCCGCCCGTGGCATTGAGCACCGAGACTGTGCTGGACTCGCCCTGGCTTCGCACGATGATGCGGTACTTGACCGGCGCGGCGGCATCGGCCGAGCGGCCAAACAGCTTGCCGAAGAAGCCGGGCTCCTTCTTGTCCGGGTTGGGTTCGACGTAACGCACAAAGTACGTTCCCTGGCTGCGGTCGCGGTCTTCGACGGTGAAGCCCGTGCGGTCCAGTGACAGGCCGACCCTGCGCCAGGCGCGGTCGAACCCTTCGTCAATCAGGACCACGGGCAGGTTGTTGATGCTGGAGACGCGCGATGTCGATTTCGGCGCACCGGCGGGTGTCAGGGCGCGGGCCTGGTCAGGCGTGGCGCCCAGCTTGATCATCAGGCGGCGCAGGAACTCGGCCTCGAGTTCCGGGTCGGTGGGGCGCGGCTGCCAGGCTGTGGATTCCTTGTTGTTGCTGTTGTACACCTCGATCATGCCGCGGTGGCTGATGTAGATGTCAGTGCCGCCGGCCGGGTTGCGCTCCAGCCGCGTGCGGAACCGGTCGCGCTCCCCGGTGGAATACAGGGAGTCGAGTACCTTGCCCAGCGTGGCGCGGATGAAGTCCTGCGGCAGCTTGGCACGGTTTTCGGCCCAGTCGGTTTCCATGATGCCCAGGTTGGCCTGGTCCACGGTCAGCAGGAAACCGTTCTCCTGCCAGAAGTCCCGCACCGGGCTCCACAGCTGGTCGGCCGGGCGGCTGACCACCAGCCAGCGCTGGTTGCCGGCGCGCTCGACACGCACATCGCCAATGGCGGACGCGGCCGTGGGCACGCCAGGAATCGATCCCTGGCCCACCTGCATGGCATTGGCCGATACGGTGGAGCCGGGTACCACGTACCGCGTCTCGCGCGAGAGCTGCGTCAGGTCGGGAGGAACTTCCAGGGAGTTCGCCTTGGTGGCGCTCTTGTAGTCGATCTTGTCGCCTTCAAGAACCGAGCAGGCCGCCAGCGATACGCTCAAGGCCAGCAGGCCGAGTCTTGCAAAATGGTTCACGTCTTGGATTCCTCTAGATCTTGGGAAGTCGGTCAGAGCAGGCCGCAGGCGCGCAGCGCGCCTTCGACCACGGCCTCATTGGCCGTTGATAGCGGTGTCATCGGCAACCGCATTGTGCCGCCGCACAGCCCCATCCGCTGCATCGCCCATTTGAGGGGGATGGGATTGGCTTCAACAAACAGGTGGCGGTGCAGGGGCAGCAGCCTGAACTGCAGTTCCATGGCCTTGCGCGCGTCGCCTGCAATGGCCGCCACGCACAGTTCATGCATGAGGCGCGGCGCAATGTTGGCCGTCACGCTGACATTGCCCTGGCCGCCGCACAGCATCAGCGCCACGGCGGTCGGGTCGTCACCTGAGTAAATGGCAAAACCCCTGGGGGCTTCCTTGATGAGCCACTGGGCGCGCTCGATGTTGCCCGTGGCTTCCTTGATGCCGACGATGCCGGGCACCGTGGCAAGACGCAGCACGGTGTCGTGGGCCATGTCGGCCAC
>CAZFKW010000303.1:0-5315 GCA_964519795.1 uncultured Ramlibacter sp.
CGCAGTCAGACGCCACGATGCAGATGCCCTGCACCATTCCACGTTTGAACCAATATGATGTCGAAGGTGTACTGCCAGAAATTAACCAATAGGGGAAATCAACCTGCGAGCGCCGCTCCATGACGACCCCACCCGTGCGCCGCCACTGGCTGGTCGTGAACCTCGTGGCCCAGCTCGCATTTGGCCTGCTGGCGATGACGATCTGCCTGCCGTCCATGCTGGACTGGACCGCAGAGTTCGGTGCCAGCCAGGCATCAGTGCAACTGACCTTCAGCGGCTACGTGGCGGCCTACGGCCTGCTGCAGCTCGTCTATGGCGCTGTATCTGACCGGATTGGCAGGAAACCGGTTCTGCTGACAGGCCTCGCGCTCGCTGTGGCCGGTTCGCTCCTGGCCGCTGCGGCGCCCAACCTCTGGCTCCTCACGCTTGCGCGCATCCTGCAGGGTGCGGGTGCGGCGGCCGGCATGGTCATTGGCCGCGCCATGGTGCAGGACCTGTTCAGTGGCCCGGAGCGCACGCGGGTGATGGCCTTCATCGGCATGAGCATGGGCCTTTGTCCGCCCTCGGCCATGCTGCTCGGCGGGCAGTTGCATGTGAGGCTGGGCTGGGAGTCAAACTTCCTCCTCATGGCGGCGCTGGGTGCTGCGCTGTTTGTGGCGGCGTGGCGCTGGCTGCCATCGCCCGTGCGGCGTGATGGACCTGCGGCCTCAACGAGCCAGCTGCTGGCGGGCTATGGAACGCTCGCGCGCGAACCTGTGTTCATGCTCTACGTCGTCGTGCTGTCAATGACGTCCGCGACCTTCTACGCCTTTCTCGGCGGCGCCCCGCTCGTGCTGGCCCGGTATGGCGTGACGCCGGAGAAGATCGGCCTGTACATCATGTGCGTGCCCTTCTCCTACATTGCCGGCAACCTTGCGGCCACGCGGCTGATCGGCCGCATCTCCGACGCCAGACTGATGTCTGCCGGCCATGCCTTGACGACGACCGGCATCGTGCTGGTGCTGGCGCTGGGCCTGGCGGGCTGGCAGGCGCCGCTGGCTTTGTCGCTGCCGCTCATGCTTGTGGGGATTGGCCACGGTCTGCTCATGCCGCCCACGCTGGCGGGGACAGTGGGGCTGATGCCTGCGCTGGCCGGGTCGGCGGCGGCGGTGGCCGGCCTGATGCAGCAGATGACCGGTGCGCTGGGCGGCTTTGCCGTGGGGCTGATGCCGGAGATGGGGCAGGTCAACCTGTCATTTCAGATGCTGGGCTGGGCCGGGTGCGGACTGGTGGCCCAGCTGGGGCTTGCGCGGTGGCATCGCGCGTTGCACCGGGGCTGATGCAGTTTGCGCATTGATAAGCAGGCGCTTTAGCGCGGTTCTCGAAGCAGGGGCCCTGCCCCTGCTTCGAGAACCTTGTTGTAGCTCCCTCTCTCACCCCGGATAGCTACACTCCAGGTGGACGGCGCCATCGCTGCGCTCAATGTTGTAGCTCCCTCTCTCCGCCAGCAGCCCCTCGCGCTTGAGCAGCCGCCCCAGTTTGGTCAGACGCCAGGCCCGGCGACGCAATCGCCGGCGCGTCAGGCGCGCCATGCGCCGGGTCAGGTTGAGAGATTCACCCCGGTCGGCCGTCTCAGCCTTGTCGAAGGCGCGCACGCCCAAGTCGAGTATGTGTTGCGGCGTCAATACGGCCCAACCCACGGAGGCAATGCCGATGTCCAGGCCCAGTGTCAGTGGCACCGATCCAGCCGGCCACTTCGCTACAGGATTATTGTTGTTCAAAAGCACCCCCTCATTTGCTTCACTGCGTTATGATTTACCCCGTTGTAGTTATCCGGGGTGAGAGCCGTTGCTGCAATAAGGATCAGCCGAAAGGCTGAGTCCGTATCCAAAAACCCGGCGGGAAACCGTCGGGTTTTTCCTTTTTTATCACCAAATAACTCGTGATGCCAGAGGGGTATCGATACGAATCAGACGCCAGCCATCAGCTTGTGCACCAGGTCCCCCGTCGTGCTCGCCTTGTACTTGCGCATCAACCGCGCCCGGTAAATTTCCACCGTGCGGTGGCTGATCTCCAGTGACTTGCCGATCTCCTTGGAGGTCAGCCCGTCCAGCAGGCGTGCCGCGACCTCGCGCTCGCGGGCGGTGAGTTCGGCCTTGACGGGGCGCTGCGAGCTCAGGTCTTCAAAACTCCAGATGCCTGACTCGTGCGGCGCGGCGCGGTTGAGCGCGCGGCCGGACACATGGCACCAGAAGACCTCGCCGCTGGCCCGCTTCATGATGCGGTCGTCGGCATAGTAGCCCTTGGCATTCAGGATGGGTGCCATGCGCGCGCCCAGGCGTTCGTACTCGTCGGCGCTGGGGTACAGCACCTGGAACGACTGGCCGATCAGGACTTCGCGCGAGGCGCCGAACATCTCGCACAGCTGCTCGTTGCAGTCCAGCATGGCGCGGTTGCGCGACAGCACCAGCCCGACAGGCGCCATGTTGAAGGCAAGACGGTAATCAAGGTCCATGGGTGCAAACCTTTAGGGATAACTACGTAGTGAGTTAAGTAGTATCGTAGCGGCAATCCCGGTGGCCCCACACTCGGGTTTTTCATCAGGAGACGCATCCGTGAACAAAATATTTCCCTCCGCCGACGCGGCCCTTGCGGGCATCGTCAAGGATGGCCAGCTGCTGGCTGTTGGCGGTTTCGGCCTTTGCGGCATTCCCGAGGCGCTGATCGATGCGGTGGTCGCGTCGGGTGTCAAGGGCCTCACAGTCATCTCCAACAACGCTGGTGTTGACGGTTTCGGCCTGGGCAAGCTGCTGGAAACCCGCCAGACCAAAAAAATGATTTCCAGCTATGTCGGTGAGAACAAGGAGTTCGAGCGCCAGTACCTGGCCGGCGAGCTGGAGCTGGAGTTCACGCCCCAGGGCACCCTGGCCGAGAAGCTGCGCGCAGGCGGCGCGGGCATCCCGGCGTTCTTCACCAAGACGGGTGTTGGCACCCTTGTCGCCGAAGGCAAGGAAACCCGCGAGTTCGATGGCGAGACCTACGTCATGGAGCGCTCGCTGGTGCCCGATGTGGCCCTGGTCAAGGCTGATGTGGCCGACAAGTCCGGCAACCTGCGCTTTCGCTTCACCGCGCGCAACTTCAACCCGGCAGTGGCAATGGCCGGAAAAATCTGCGTGGTCGAGGTCGAGAAGATTGTCGAGACCGGCGAGATCGCGCCTGACGACATCCACCTGCCCGGCATCTATGTGCACCGCATCGTGCTCAATACCAACCCGGAAAAGCGCATCGAGAAGCGCACGGTTTCCGCCTGATCAATAACATGTCATCCCGGGCTTGACCCGGGATCCACGGTGGCCTGCCCGCCAACATGGATGCCGGATCAAGTCCGGCATGACAAGAGCGGCATAAGGAGCATTTGAAATGCCTTGGACCCAGGACCAGATGGCGCAACGCGCCGCACAGGAACTCGAAGACGGCTTCTACGTCAACCTCGGCATCGGCATCCCGACGCTGGTGGCCAATTTCACCGGCGACAAGGAAGTCTGGCTGCAAAGCGAGAACGGCATGCTCGGCATCGGCCCGTTCCCGACTGAAGACAATGTCGACCCCGACCTCATCAACGCCGGCAAGCAGACGGTCACTACCATCAAGGGCTCGGCCATCTTCGGCAGCCATGATTCGTTTGCAATGATCCGCGGCGGCAAGATCAACCTGTCCATCCTCGGCGCCATGCAGGTCAGCGAGAAGGGCGACCTGGCCAACTGGATGATCCCCGGCAAGATGGTCAAGGGCATGGGCGGTGCGATGGATCTGGTGGCCGGCGTCAAGCGGGTGATCGTGCTGATGGAGCATGTCGCGAAGAAGAAAGACGGAACCGAAGACATGAAGATCCTGCCGGCCTGCACCCTGCCACTGACCGGCGTGGGCGTGGTGGACCGCATCATCACCGATCTGGGTGTGTTCGATGTGGTGCCTGAAGGCCTGAAGGTGATCGAGCTTGCGCCTGGCGTGACGCGGGAGTTCGCCCAGAGCAAGACGGGTGTGACGCTGCACTGAACTGCGCACCCGGTCCAGGGTCAACGGCTGGTGGCGCCCGCAAGCGGGCTCACCGGCCGTTTCAGTTTTTGCCCGGTGCCTGCAGGCCCAGCAGGTCGGCCAGCTGGTCGGTGGGCAATGCGCCTTCCTTGACCACCAATGCTCCCGTGATGGCGTTGTTGGCCACGATGGTGGGCACGGAATTGAACTGGTAGCGGTCCAGCAGCTTCGTATTGGCCAGCACAGCGGCCTTCAGGGCATCCAGGTCACCGACGGCGGCAATGCCGCTGCCTTTCTCCAGGATCGACCGCTCGTGGATGTCCATGGCGGCTACCGGGTCTGCGGCCGCCAGCAGGGCTGCGCCCTGCGGAGCGCTGGAGCCATTGAGCAGGCCGACGGGAATCCAGACGAACCTTGCCTGCGACCTGAGCGGCTTGGCCGCATTCCACAGCATGGCGCAGTGCGGGCACTGCGGATCAAAGAATACGTAGACCGTCCGCGCGCTCATGGTCTGGCCAGAGATGAAGCCCCTGGCCTCGGCGGCAATTTCAGCCATGGAGACGGGCGTCGAGCGCGCGGGTGGAGGCACGCTGCCTGCAGGCTTGTCCGCTCCGTCCTTGCAGGCAGACAGGGCCAGAAGGGAGGTGAGCAGGGCGGCAGTGAAGATTCGTTTGTTCATGGGCGACACCATAGCAAATACTGCAAGGCAGGCTGATGCGGTGGGGTTTGCCCTTCGCGGGCAGCCCGGCCGGCCGCCTACGCCGCCTCAAGCGCTACTTCGCGCTTTTCTTCTTCCGGGTCGGTGAGGAAGCCGCCGCTCTGGTGGGCCCACAGCCGGGCATACAGGCCGCCCTGTGCAAGCAGTTCGCGGTGCGTGCCCTGCTCGACGATGCGGCCCTGGTCCAGCACGATCAGCCGGTCCATGGCCGCGATGGTGGACAGGCGGTGCGCGATGGCGATCACGGTCTTGCCTTCCATCAGCGTGTTGAGGCTGGACTGGATGGCGGCCTCTACCTCGGAGTCGAGCGCGCTGGTGGCTTCATCCAGCAACAGGATGGGCGCGTCCTTGAGCATCACGCGCGCTATGGCAATACGCTGGCGCTGCCCGCCCGAGAGCTTGACGCCGCGCTCGCCCACATGGGCGTCGTAGCCGGTGCGGCCATGCGGGTCGCTCAGGTGGCCGATGAACTCGCTGGCCTGGGCCCGGTCTGCAGCCGCATGCATGTCTTCTTCGGTGGCGGTGGGGCGGCCGTAGAGGATGTTGTCGCGCACCGAGCGGTGCAGCAGCGAGGTGTCCTGCG
>CAZFKW010000304.1:0-3355 GCA_964519795.1 uncultured Ramlibacter sp.
GGCGATGAATGGCTGGGCATTGAAATCGCGGGGGAAGGCTGGCGCATCCACAAGCTGGACGACCTGGCACTGTACGTACTGACGGGCAAGGAGTTCACCGCCGTCGTGGCCCGTGACAAGCGCCTCCTTCGCCTGAAGCTCACCATGCCCGAGTCAGTCACCACCTGGCGGCTCGGCCTGCGCGACGCGGCGCTCACCCGCCAATGGCTCGCTCCGTCAAGCTGATCTGCGCCATTGCGCTGGCGGTACTGCTGGCACATCTGGCGGCATTGCAATGGCTCGACTCGCACTGGCTGCGCCCTTCGCTGCTCAAGCCAATCGCCGAGCCGATGATGACGCGCCTGATCACGCAGGAAGCGCCGCAGACGGCTCCTGCGCCCGTCGCGGCACCTGCGGCACCCAAGCCCCCGCCGCCTCGCCGCGTCGCTGCGAAATCCGTCCCTGCTGAATCGACGCCGACTCAGGCGGAGCCCTTGCCCGCCCTCACGATGCCGGCTGCATCGGCCTCGCAGGAAGCAAGCCCCGTACTCGCCGCGCTGTTGCCCGAGCCACCTGCCAGCGCTTTGGCCCCCGAACCTGCAACACCCGCTGTTGCAGCGCCGGCAGTCGTGGCCGCCGCTCCACCACCCACCGCAGCGGCATTGGCATCGCCATCGTCATCGCCATCAGTGGCAGCATCGGCAACGCCCACCGGGACCAGTACCCAGGCATGGCTTGATGGCTGGCCTGCGGACACGCGGCTGAGCTACACGCTCGGTGGCTATTTCCGGGGGCCGTTGACGGGCGACGCACAGGTACAGTGGCTGCGGGTTGCTGACAGCTACGAGGTGCGGATAGATATCGACATCAAATTCCTGGCCAGCCTCACCATGACCAGCCAGGGCAAGGTCACGCAGGGCGGCCTGTTCCCCGAGATCTATGAAGAAATTCGCGGCAAGCGCCGCACGTTGAAGCTCGGCGAGCGGGAGATCCGCCTGGCCAACGGCAAGACTGCGCCGCGCGAGCCAGGCGTGCAGGACACTGCGAGCCAGTTTGTCGAGCTCACGCAGATGTTCGCAAGCGGCCGTGCCGGACTCAAGACTGGCAATAACCTGAGCTTCTGGATGGCCCGGCCCGGCGCAGTGGACTTGTGGACCTACGACATCGTCGGGAAGGTCATGCTCGACACGCCGGAACTCGGGCGCATTGAAGCCTTCCACCTCAAGCCCCGGCCGATTGCCAACCCGCGCGGCAACATCACGGCCGAGATGTGGTTTGCGCCGACGCTGCAATACTTGCCGGTGCGCATCCGTATCAACATGGGCGAGGAGACCCATGTGGACTTGCTGGTCAGCAAGATCGAGCAGCGTTAGGAACCATGGTGCCGGACTGCGCACGACCAGATCCGCATCCCGCAAAAAACATGCCATCCCGGGCTTGACCCGGGATCCATGGTGGCGTGACCAAGAGCTCCTTCCCGCTGCCATGGATTGCGGATCAAGTCCGCAATGACAGCCCTTGGGCTCAGGCCTTTCTTTTGTCGACGACGCGCTTGGCCTTTCCCAGGCTGCGCTCGATGCCGCCCTCGGCACGCAACTCGATGCGCGCCGTCGTACCCACATAGGTCTTGATCTCGTGCTGCAACGCGGCCGCCGCCGAATGCGCCTGCGGTGAGTCATGGGCCAGCCCCGGCCGCACTTCCACCGCCACTGTCAGCGAATCCATCGGCCCTTCGAGCGTGAGGATGCACTGGTAGTGCGGCGCCAGTTCGGCGCGTTTGAGGATGAGTTCCTCGATCTGCGTCGGGAATACATTGACGCCGCGCACAATCATCATGTCGTCGCTGCGGCCGGTGATTTTTTCCATGCGGCGCATGGTGCGCGCCGTGCCGGGCAACAGGCGCGTCAGGTCACGCGTGCGGTAGCGGATGATGGGCAGCGCTTCCTTGGTGAGGCTGGTGAACACCAGCTCCCCCATCTCGCCGTCCGCCACCGGTTCGCCGGTGTCAGGATGGATGATCTCGGGATAGAAATGGTCCTCCCAGATGGTCGGGCCGTCCTTGGTCTCGACACATTCACTGGCCACGCCGGGGCCGATCACTTCGGACAGGCCGTAGATGTCCACCGCATCCAGGCCCATGCGCCTTTCGATGGCCTGGCGCATGTCGTTGGTCCAGGGCTCGGCGCCGAAAATGCCGATGCGGAGGGACGAGTCGGCCGGGGTCATGCCCTGCTTCTCGTCGGCAATGGCCTGCATGTAGCTGGGCGTGACCATGATGATGTCGGGCCGGAAGTCGGCAATCAGCTGCACCTGCCGCTCGGTCTGGCCGCCACCAAAGGGAACCACCGTGAGCCCGAGCTTTTCTGCGCCATAGTGCGCGCCCAGGCCGCCGGTGAACAGGCCGTAGCCATAGCTCACATGCACCAGGTCGCCGGGCCGCGCGCCGGCTGCGCGGATGCTGCGGGCCACGCAGTCAGACCACATGGCCACGTCGTTCTTCGTGTAGGCCACGACCGTCGGCTTGCCAGTCGTGCCGCTGGACGCATGGATCCGCACACAGTGCTCGCGCGGCACCGCAAACATGCCGAAGGGGTAGCTGTCGCGCAGGTCCTTCTTGGTGGTGAACGGAAACTTCGACAGGTCCGCCAGCGACTTGCAGTCGTCCGGGTGCACACCCGCCGCGTCGAACTTCACGCGGTAGACGAGCGAGTTATCGTAGGCATGGCGCAGCGTGGCTTTCAGGCGCTTGAGCTGCAAGGCGCGCAGCTCGTCAACGCCGGCCTTTTCTATCGGGTCCAGGGGAAAGCTCTTCATGCCGTCTCCGTTCTTGGTTTCTGTCTTAACCGGGAATGACCGTGCCCTGGATCTGCGCGCTCTTGCCGCGGAACATGGCAATGACCTCGCCGCGCTGGTTGGTCACCTTCATGTCGTAGATGCCGTGGCGGCCCTGCAGCACCTGCTCCCGGCCTTCGCAGGTGAGCACATCGCCCAGCTGCCCGGGCTTGAGGAACTCGATGCTGCAACCGGCGGCCACCGCCACCTTGTTGTGGCTGTTGCAGGCAAAGGCAAAGGTGGAGTCGGCCAGCGTGAAGATCAGCCCGCCATGGCAGATCCTGTGCCCGTTGAGCATCGGCTCGCGAACCGCCATGCGCATCACGGCACGGCCGGGTTCGCAGGACACGAGTTCCATCTGCATGAAGTCCTTCGATGCGCTGTCGGCAGCGAACATGGTTTCGCCGACCTTGCGCGCCAGCTCATGGGCAGTGCTCATCATTCGCCCTTGAAATGCGCCGGGCGTTTTTGCAGGAAAGCCGTGACGCCCTCAATGTAATCATGCGTGCGGCCCAATGCGGACTGCATGTCGCGCTCCGCATCG
>CAZFKW010000304.1:3365-5237 GCA_964519795.1 uncultured Ramlibacter sp.
CATCGAGCTGCTGGTTGAATGAGCGCGCGCCGGCCTCACGCAGCAACTGGCGTGTGGCGACCAGGGCCCTGGTCGGCATCGCAGCCAGCTTTGCGGCCATGGCCTGGGCGGCAGCGAGGCAGTCATCGGCGACGTCCCAGATCATTCCCCATTCCTTCGCCTGCGCGGCGGGGAGCTTGTCGCCCGTCATGGCCAGCGCCATGGCGCGGGCCAGGCCCAGCCGCTCGACCAGGAACCACGAGCCACCAGCATCGGGAATCAGGCCGATCTTGCTGAAGGCCTGGATGAAGCTGGCCGACGGTGCGGCGATGGCGATGTCGCAGGTCATCGCCAGCGATGCACCGGCACCGGCCGCAACGCCATTGACGGCAGCGATGGTCGGCATGCGCAGGTTCTGCAGGCGCCGCGCCGTGGGGTTGAAGGCCTGGTCAATGATGGGGCCGGGGTTGGCGCGCTCGACGAGGCCCGGGCCGGGCTCGAAGTCAAACTCGGCCAGGTCGGCACCGGCGCAAAAGCCGCGGCCCGCACCCGTGATGACCACGGCGCGGATGGCAGCATCAGCTTCGGCCTGGTCCAGCGCGGCGCCCAGCTCACGGTGCATCTGGCGCGTGAAACTGTTGAGCGCCTGGGGGCGGTTCAGCGTGATGGTGGCGACCCCATCCTTTGCGGCGTAGAGAACCGTGGGTTCCGTCATCAATGTCTCCTCCAGTGTTGACGGCTGAATTTACCACCTTTGCGCCATTAGCCGACCGATTGGTTGGTGAATGTCTCCCCGTGGTTTTCCCTTGGTTATAGTTGGGCAACTGAAGGAGAACCCATGACTTACGAAACCATCATCACCCGCACCGAAGGCAAGGTCGGCATCGTGACGCTGAACCGGCCGAAGCAGCTCAACGCATTGAACAACCAGCTCATGGACGAACTCGGCCAGGCGCTCAAGGCCTTTGATGCCGACGAGGGCATCGGCTGCATGATCGTCACCGGCAGCGAGAAGGCCTTTGCGGCAGGCGCAGACATCGGCGCCATGGCCACCTACACCTTTGCCGACGTATACAAGGGCGACTACATCACGCGCAACTGGGAAACCATCCGCAGTGTGCGCAAGCCCGTGATTGCCGCGGTGAGCGGCTTTGCCCTCGGCGGCGGCTGCGAACTGGCGATGATGTGCGACTTCATCATCGCCGCCGACAACGCCAAGTTCGGCCAGCCCGAGATCAAGCTGGGCATCATCCCCGGCGCAGGCGGCACGCAGCGCCTGCCACGCGCCGTGGGCAAGTCCAAGGCGATGGACATGGCCCTGACTGCACGCATGATGGATGCGACAGAAGCCGAGCGCTCGGGCCTGGTGAGCCGCGTGGTGCCGCTGGACAAGCTGATGGATGAAGCGCTGGGCGCAGCCCTCATCATCTGCGAGTTCTCGCAGATTGCAGTGATGGCGGCCAAGGAGTCGGTCAACCGCGCATTCGAGAGCAGCCTGTCGGATGGCGTGATGTTCGAGCGCCGCATGTTCCACGCGCTCTTCGCCACGACCGACCAGAAGGAAGGCATGGATGCGTTTGTGAATAAGCGCAAGGCAGCATTCAAGCACCAGTGAGCGCCGGGGCGGCCGGGGCTGCTTCGTGTCATATACTTCGCTCGTCGCACATCGGTGCGATCGGGATTGGCATCTCGTGAACGCGGCCTGGAGCCGCAAAACTTCGTTGCAAGCCTTGCGGCTTTTTCTTGTCTGCACCCCCTTTTTGGTGGTTCGGATGGGGAGCCGCAAGGCTCGCCGATTCGCTCCGCGTTCACGGTATGCCAACCCTCCGGACCACCGCCCCTCATCCCGAGGGTCGGGGTCAAACCACATGACCCAGGAGAGAGAGTGCATGA
>CAZFKW010000305.1:0-1126 GCA_964519795.1 uncultured Ramlibacter sp.
GTGCTGGGTGCGCCCGCCTGGGACCCTGACTTCAACTCCGCTGACCTGCCGATGCTCATGCGCATTGACGACCTGCCGCCGCGCTACCGCAAACACTTCCTGGGGGCCTGATGCGGGCCGCGTTTGATTCATTCGGCGGCGCCGGCTTCGGTCCCTGGGGCGGCGACGGCGCCGGCGATGAATCCGACGCCGGCGAGGTGCGCCAGCGCTACCGTACCATCTTCATCTCGGACCTGCACCTGGGCACGCCCGGCTGCCAGGCCACGGCGCTCCTGGCCTTCCTCAAGGCGCACCCGAGCGACACGCTCTACCTCGTGGGCGACATCATCGACGGCTGGCAGCTGCGCCGCAAGTGGTACTGGCCGCAGTCGCACAACGACGTGGTGCAAAAGCTGCTGCGCCGCGCGCGCAAGGGCTGCCGCGTGGTCTACGTGCCTGGCAACCATGACGAGTTCGCCCGGCAGTTCATTGGCCACCAGTTCGGCGGCATCGAGGTGATTGACGAAGCCGTGCACACCACCGCAGATGCCCGCCAGCTATGGATCATCCACGGTGATTATTTTGACGGCGTCATCCAGTGCGCCAAGTGGCTGGCCTACCTGGGCGACAACCTCTATGAGTTCACGCTCAAGCTGAACCGCCACCTCAACAACTGGCGCGGCCGCATGGGCCTGCCGTACTGGTCGCTCTCGGCCTACCTCAAGCACAAGGTCAAGAAGGCCCTGAACTACGTGACCGACTTTGAAGTGGCCGTGGCCGCCGAGGCCCGGCGGCGCGGCCACCAGGGCGTGGTCTGCGGCCACATCCACCGCGCGGAGATGCGGGAGATCGAGGGCACGCTTTATTGCAACGACGGCGACTGGGTCGAAAGCCGCACGGCGCTGGTGGAGCATTTTGATGGCAGGCTCGAACTCGTGCACTGGGCCATGGGCATTGCCGAAGCCGGCAGGGGACAACTCCAGAAAGTGGTGAACACATGAAAATCGCTCTGATAACCGATGCCTGGGCACCCCAGGTCAATGGCGTGGTGACGACGCTGGTGGAACTGGTGCGCGAGCTCACGCATGCCGGCCACCATGTGGACGTGATCCAGCCGGGGATGTTTGCGACGCGCCCTTGCCCGGGT
>CAZFKW010000305.1:1136-5210 GCA_964519795.1 uncultured Ramlibacter sp.
TCCGGCCAAAGAAAAAGCTCGGTGCCTTGCTGGACGACTGGCAGCCTGATGCCATCCACATCGCCACCGAAGGCCCATTGGGATGGGCCGCGCGTTCGTATTGCCTGAAGCACGGCCTGGCCTTCACCACCGCGTTCCACACCAAGTTCCCGGAAATCCTGAACGCCTACACCCGCCTGCCGGTGTCGTGGGGGTACGCGCTGTTCCGCTACTTCCACAAGCCTTCGTCTGGCGTCATGGTGCCATCCCAGGGCATCCTGCGCATGCTGGAGCAGCGGGGCTTTCGCAACCTGCGGGGCTGGACGCATGGCGTGGACACCGAGCTGTTCAAGTTCGAAGACCATGTGCAGGTGTACCCGCCGCTGGGCGTGCTGTCCCGCCCGGTGGCCTTGTTCGTGGGCCGTGTGTCGCACGAGAAGAATATCGAGGAATTCCTGAAGATGGATTTCCCGGGAACCAAGCTCGTCTGTGGCGTTGGCCCGCTTGAAGCCTCACTGAAAGAACGTTTCCCGAAAGTGCGCTGGATGGGCGTATTGCCCCGGGACGAACTGGCCAGGGTGTACGCTGCCGCAGATGTATTTGCCTTTCCGAGCCGCTCCGAGACCTTCGGGCTGGTCATGGCTGAGGCCATGGCCTGCGGCACGCCCGTGGCTGCATATCCGGTGGATGGACCGCTGGAGGTATTGGGTCAGACGCGTCCGGACGGCTCCCCTGGCAGCAATGGCGGCGCGCTGCACGAAGATCTGCGCCACGCCTGCTACAACGCGTTGGCCGTGCCGCGGCATGAGGCCCGCAACCGGGCGCTGGAGTTCAGCTGGGCGCATGCGACCCGGCTTTTTCTGGGGCATCTGGTGAGCACGCGGCGCCCGGGCGCACAGACGGCTGTCACACCCTTGTCATCAAATACATAAATAATTGTCACAAACACCAACGGTCACCAAAGGCCCCATTGCCCGACCTGCTGCCGCCCATGTCCGTTCACGCCGCTGCCGAGCAGCCACCAGCTGTCGCGCCCGTCCCGTTCCTGGACCGTGACCACAGCATCCTCGCATTCAACGAGCGGGTGCTGGACTGGGCGCGGCGGCCGGAAGTCCCGCTGCTGGAGCGGCTGCGCTACCTGTGCATCGTGTCGTCCAACCTTGACGAGTTCTTTGAAGTCCGGGCTGCACCACACCTGACCGGCATGCAGGGCAATGATCGCAAGGGGCAGTACTCCGCCGCGTCGTTTGATGCGCTGGCCACTGCCGCGCACGACCTGGTTGCGCGGCAATACGCTGTTTACAACGACGAACTTCTTCCTGCGTTTGCCAAACGCCACATCAGCATCGTGTCGCACGGTGACCGCAATCCGGCCCAGAAGCGCTGGGTGCATGAGTACTTCGAGCGCGAAGTGCGGCCCCTGCTGATCCCGGTGGGGCTCGATCCGGCTCACCCCTTTCCGCAGGTCGCGAACAAGTCGCTCAACTTCATTGTCCGCCTGAGCGGACGCGATGCCTTCGGCCGCGAGAACGACATCTCCATCGTCAAGGTGCCACGCGTGCTGCCGCGGCTGATCCGCATGCCGGCGAAGGTGTCGGGCAAGCACACGCTGTTCGTCTCGCTGTCCAGTGTCATCCGGGCGCACCTGACCGAGCTGTTCCCGGGCCGCGAGGTGGGGCAGTTCTCGCAGTTCCGTGTGACGCGCCACTCCGACCTGGCCGTTGACGAAGACGACGTGCGCAACCTGCGCACTGCCTTGCGCCAGGGCCTGCAGCACCGCCACTACGGGCAGGCCGTGCGCCTTGAGGTTTCTGCGGGGTGTTCGGATTACCTGTCCAGCTTCCTGCTGTCGCAGTTCAATCTGCCGGAGGCGGCGCTGTACCGGGTCCATGGCCCGGTGAACCTGGTGCGCCTGACGCAGCTCATCGACCTCGTTGACGAACCGCGGCTGCAGTTCCCTGCGTACCGGGCAAGCTATCCGGTTCAGCTGGTTCCGGGCGAGAGTTTCTTTGAGCGCCTCAAGCAGGGCGAGGTGATGATCCACCAGCCGTATGAAAGCTTTGATGGCGTACTGGCGTTCCTGCGTGAGGCCGTGCATGACCCCCAGGTGCTGGCCATCAAGCAGACTATCTATCGCACGGGTACGGACTCCGCCCTCATGGACCTGCTGCGCGAGGCGGTCCGCAACGGCAAGGAAGTGACGGCCGTCGTGGAGCTGAAGGCGCGCTTTGATGAAGAGGCCAATATCAACTGGGCCGAAATGCTGGAGTCGATTGGTGCGCAGGTGGTCTATGGCGTCGTGGGCCTCAAGACCCATGCCAAGATGCTGCTGGTGACACGCCGCGAAGGCCGCAACCTGGTGCGCTATGCCCACCTGTCCACCGGCAACTACAACCCGCGTACCGCGCGGCTGTACACCGACCTCAGCCACCTGACGGCCGACCCGGCGCTGACGTCGGATGTCGAGCAGATATTTGTACACCTGGCGGGCCAGAGCCGCCTGCCAAAGCTCAACCATGTCTGGATGGCGCCGTTCCACCTGCACAAGCGCTTCATCGAGAAGATCGATGCGCTCGGCGAGGCGGCATCGCGCGGCGTGAAGACGCGCATCGTAGCCAAGATGAATGCGCTGACGGACGAGGCGCTCATGCTCAGCCTGATCCGTGCGGGGCAGCGTGGCGTGAAGATCGACCTCATTGTCCGTGGTGCCTGTATGCTGCCCGCGCAACTGCCGGGTGTGACTGACAACATCAAGGTGCGCTCCATCATCGGGCGCTTCCTGGAGCATTCGCGCGTGTTCTACTTCCGTAGCGGCCAGGACGAACACCTCTATCTCTCCAGCGCCGACTGGATGAACCGCAACATGCTGCGCCGGATCGAGCTGGCCTGGCCCGTAAACGATCCTGCCCTGCGGCAGCGCATCATCGATGAATGCCTGGTGGCCTGCCTGCACGACGGGCTCGATGCATGGGACATGGGATCTGACGGCACCTACAGGCGCGTCGGTGCCGGTGGCAAGGCCCCCGGCCATGGTGCCCAGGCAGCACTGATGGCACGTTACGCGGCTGTCTCAAGCGGGAACGGGGAGTGAAGCCCATGGACCTCATCATCTGGCGCCATGCTGAAGCCCAGGAGTGGCACGAAGGCTGCGACGACATGGAGCGCTCCTTGACGCACAAGGGCGAGAAGCAGGCTTCGCGCATGGCGGGCTGGCTGGACCGCCAGTTGCCCGAAGGCGCAAAGATCGTGTGCAGCCCGGCCCGGCGCTGTGAGCAGACAGTTCTGGCCCTCGGCCGCAAATACAAGACCCGGCCGGAACTGGCCCCGGACGGTACCGCTGAACAGTTGCTGGAACTGGTTCAATGGCCAGACGGAAAGTCAGCTGTACTCGTGGTCGGTCACCAGCCAGTGCTTGGGCAAGCCATTGCCCAGCTGATGGGCTTGAAGGCCAGCGAATGCTCCATCAGGAAGGGGTCGGTTTGGTGGCTGCGCAGCCGCGACCGCGAAGGCTCGGCACAGACCGTGCTCGTCACAGTGCAGTCGCCGGATACGCTTTGAACAGGCGGCGTTGAGCCGCCTGCATGGAAAAAGGGACAGGAAAGGCCCTGCGAGTTGTCCTGTCCCTGTATAGCGCAAAAAGGCGGTTTACTTCTTGTCCATCGCCGGCCGCCCGGTCTTGATGGTCGGCACTGCCTTCACGGCGGTCAGGAAGGCGGCGTCGGACATGTCAGCGATTGCCTTGACGCCTGCGCGCAGCAACTCGCTCTTCTTCACCGGGCTGCCCAGCTTGTTCGCGCGCAGCTTCAGCGCATCCAGCACTGCGTACTCTGCCTTGGGCATGGTGAAGCTGTCGCGTACCGGCTTGACCTTCTTGACCTTGGGTGCCTTGACCGGCTTCGCTGCGGGCTTGGGCGCCGGCGCAGCGGGTCTGGCTGCTGCCGGAGCCTTTGCGACCGGCTTGGGTGAAGCCTTCACGACTGGCGCGGGGGTCTTTGCAGGCGTCGCCGGTTTTTTCATTGCAACGGTTTTGACAGGGGCCGGTTTCTTTGCTGATGCCATCGGTGATCCTTGTTGTTAAACGATATAAACATTTTA
>CAZFKW010000306.1:0-5205 GCA_964519795.1 uncultured Ramlibacter sp.
CAACTCTCAGCCCGCGACTCGCAGTACTCATCGATGCAGAAAACGCCCGTGCGGCCTGCATGCCCGAAGTGATGGAGAAGGTCTCCTTGCTCGGCCGGCCCACCGTGGTCCGTGCCTATGGCGACTGGACCACTCCGCAGCTCACGCCATGGAAGAAGCTGCTGGAGACTTATGCGATGCGCCCTTGCCAGCAGTTCCGCCACCGCAAGGGCAAGAACAGCAGCGACGGCGCACTGATCATGGACGCCATGGAGCTGATGTACCTGGGGCAAGCCGATGGCTTTTGCATCGTGTCGTCAGACTGCGACTTCACTGGGCTGGCGGGACGCATTGTGGAGAAGGGGCTGCTGGTGTATGGCTTTGGCGACAGGTCGACGATGCCGGCGTTTGTGTCGGCTTGTGACGGGTTCTACTTTCTGGGGGAGCAGCAGGCGCAGCCGAAGTGACGCATTTCGTCGCCTGGTCGCACAGGTCAATGCTTGCGCCAGTACCCGACATATCGACGGTTGTGACCAACGGCCAACATGTTCACTACATCGTCACCGACCGAGTAATAGACACCATAGGGGTAATGCTTGAGTACAAGCCGGCGCACGAGGTCATCGCGATAGGGAAAGCGGTCCGGGAAACGGGCGATGAGATCAATGGCCGAGAGCACTTCATGCTGGAAGTTCAACTGCGGCTTTCTTATTTCTCTCAGCGTACCAGCTATGCGCTTCCGCCATCTCCTGCTTCACCGCAGGAGAGATGTTCAACCGGAACACCATCAGAGCGACTTGAACCAGGCGCGGAATTCTTCAGCTGTCAGGCCCTGCGCGTGGCCACTTGCAAGTTCATTGTGCCTTGCCCGGGCTTCAGCCAGCCATGATGCCTCAACTCCCTCGTCGCTTTCGCCGCCGCCTTGGACGCTGTCCAGAAGAGACAATGCGACGAGCGAGCGCTCAGCAGGTGCAAGCTGCATGGCTTCCAGAAAGACATGGTTGACCCGGTTATGCATCTCGGCAGCCTAGCACTCTCGTCGTGAGGTCGGATAACCGGAGCTCTCGTCAGACTGCGACTTCAATGGCGAAAGGCGCGCTGTTGAATCTACGTCTGAGCCGGAGTCGGCAGCTTGACCATCATCAGCCAATTCAGCTAAAGTAGTGCTGAACACTACTTTAGCTGAATTGCCATGAAAACCATTTCTGCCGCCGATGCCAATCGGCACTTCTCTGGTGTGTTGCGTGAGGTCGTCAACGGCGAAGTGATCACAGTCCTGTCGCGTGGCAAGCCTGTGGCCACGATAGGACCGGTTGTACAAGAGAGCGGTCAGCGCCACATCGCGCGGCAGGCGTTGATGAGCCGCCTGCGCCAGAACAAGGCCTCTGGTGCCCGGAACTGGACGCGGGATGAACTGTACGAAGGGCAATGAGGCTTGCCCATGCGTATTGCCCTGGACACCAACATTCTGGTTTACGCCGAAGGGCTGGGCGACGAAGCGCGCTGCAATGCAGCCCTGTTGTTGATGGAACAACTTCCGATGGAATCTGTCTTGCTGCCGGCGCAGGCACTTGGGGAGTTGACGCGGGTGTTGACGGGCAAAGCGCGGCGCCCACCAGCGGCTGTGCGCGATGCTGTGCTGGGCTGGGCCGATGGTTTTGAAGTCGTGGATTCCAGCTGGGCAGCTTTTCAGGCCGCACTCGATCTGGTCGTGGATCACCAGCTGTCGATGTGGGATGCCCTCATCCTGGCCGTTGCAGCAGAGAACCGTTGCCGCCTGCTGCTGAGTGAAGATTTTCAGGATGGCTTCACCTGGCGCGGCGTGACGGTTGCAGATCCGTTCGCCACGCGGCGCTCGCCATTGCTGACCGGCCTTTTGACGCATTGAGTGTTGCGGACGGCGACTTGCCGGGGTCGGACACCAATGTGTCGAACGCCTTGACTGGCCACCAGCAAATAGCTACATTACTAACCAGTCAGTCATTAAGAACGCATGTCCCTGTCCAGATTCATTACCGGCAAATCACCAGACGAAGTGCACGCCAAGCGCGAGCGCCGCAAGGAGGCGCGCCCCGGCGAGCTGCTGGACGCGGCGCTGGACCTGTTCGTTGAAAAAGGCTTTGCCGCGACCCGGGCGGAAGAAGTCGCGGCGCGGGCCGGGGTTTCCAAGGGCACGCTGTTCCTCTACTTCCAGAGCAAGGAAGAGCTCTTCAAGGCCGTGGTGCGCGAGAACATCTCGGGCCGCTTCAAGGAATGGAACGAGGAGTTCGAGACCTTCACCGGCACCAGCGCCGAGATGATCAGCTATTGCATGAACGTCTGGTGGGAGCGGGTCGGCGCCACCCGCGCATCGGGCATCACCAAGCTCATGGTCAGCGAGGCACGCAACTTCCCGGAGATCACGGCCTTCTACCAGCAGGAGGTTGTGGAGCCCGGCCAGACGCTGATCCGGCGCATCCTGCAGCGCGGCATGGACCGCGGCGAGTTCCGCAAGCTGGACCTGGACTATGCCGTCTACAGCATCATTGCGCCCATGGTGTTCCTCGTCATGGCCAGGCATTCACTGGGCGCCTGCGTGCCTGCGGACAAGGCTGTGTCACCCGAGCGCTATCTGGCATCGCAGGTGGACATCATTCTTCACGGCCTTGGCCCCCCGCCCGGGGCTGCCGGCCAACCCGGAGCAAAAGCCTGAAATGAAACCCTGGATGAAATGGGGCATTGCCGCCCTGGTCGTGGTGCTGCTTGCAAGCGGCGTGCTGCGTGCCCTGTCCGCCCGCAAGGCGCAGCAGGAAGCCGTAGTGGCGGCCGCAGCCGCCAAGGCGCAGCCCGTGGTCGAGTTGGCATCGGGTGATGTGGTTCAGGCGCGCACGCTGGAGCTGGCCCAGGGCCTGCCCATCTCGGGCACGCTCAAGGCCGTCAATTCCGCCATGGTCAAGGCACGCGTGGCCGGTGAACTGCAGGGCCTGACGGTGCGCGAAGGCGACAGCGTCAAGGCAGGCCAGGTCGTGGCGCGCATTGACCCGACCGAATACCAGTCGCGCATGCGCCAATCGCAGCAGCAGGCCAGTTCTGCCAAGGCGCAGGTGGACATTGCCCAGCGCCAGTTCGACAACAACAAGGCCCTGGTGGACCAGGGTTTCATCAGCAAGACGGCGCTGGACACCTCGCAGGCCAACCTCAATGCTGCGCAGGCCAATTACAACGCCGCGCTGGCAGCGGTGGACGTAACCCGCAAGTCCATGGACGACACCGTGCTGCGGGCGCCCATATCAGGCATCGTCTCGCAGCGGCTGGTCCAGCCTGGCGAGCGCGTGGGCGTGGACGTGCGGATCATCGAGATCGTCGACCTGAGCCGGCTGGAGCTGGAAGCCAGCCTGAGCCCTGCCGACTCGGTGGATGTACGGGTCGGCCAGACGGCCACGCTGCAGATCGAGGGCACAGCCCAGGGCTCGGGCGGCAGCGCCATCATCGCGCGTGTGGTGCGCATCAACCCCAGCGCCCAGTCCGGCAGCCGCAGCGTGCTGGCCTACCTGGGCATAGACAATGCACCCAACCTGCGCCAGGGCCTGTTTGCCCAGGGAACGCTGGGCACCTCAAAAATCACCGCGCTGGCGGTCCCGCTGTCCGCCGTGCGAACCGACAAGCCGGTTCCGTATGTGCAGCTGGTCGACAACGGCCGTGTGGTGCACAAGTCCGTGGAGACCGGTGTGCGCGGGGAAGCCGGCCGTGAAATCATGGTCGCTGTGACGGGCCTGGCAGAAAAGGCCGTGGTCATCGCCGGCAGCGTGGGCGCCTTGCGTGAAGGCACTGCTGTCAAGTTCACGGCCCCGGCGGCGGCCCAGGCTTCCGGCCCGGCGGCTGGCGCCGCCCCTGCGGTGATGCCACCCTCGGTCAAGACGGCACCCTGACGCCATGTGGTTCACCCAGGTCAGCCTGAAGAATCCGGTGTTTGCCACCATGATGATGCTGGGCCTGTTCTCCTACCAGCGCCTGCAGGTGGACCAGTTCCCGAACATCGATTTCCCGGTCGTCGTCATCACTGCGGAATATCCCGGAGCGTCTCCCGAAATCGTTGAGAGCGAGGTCACCAAGAAGCTGGAAGAAGGCGTCAACTCCATCGCCGGCATCAACGCCCTGACCTCGCGCAGCTACGAAGGCCAGTCGGTCGTCATCATCGAGTTCCAGCTGCATATCGACGGGCGCAAGGCGGCAGACGACGTGCGCGAAAAAGTCGGCGCCATACGCCCGCTGTTCCGCGATGAGGTCAAGGAGCCGCGCGTGCTGCGCTTTGACCCGGCCAGCCGCGCCATCTGGTCGCTTGCCGTGCTGCCTGATGCCGCGAAGGTCAAGGCCATGTCGGCCATCGAGCTGACCAACTGGGCCGATCAGGTGCTCAAGAAGCGGCTTGAGAATGTGCGCGGCGTCGGCTCGGTCTCGCTCGTGGGCGGCACCAAGCGCGAGATCAATGTGTATCTGGACGCACAGGCCATGGAGGCGCTGGGCGTGACGGCCGACCAGGTGGTGGCCGCCGTGCGAAACGAGAACCAGGACCTGCCGGTAGGCGCCGTACGCTCGCTGGCTCAGGAGCGCGTGGTCAAGATCGACGCCCGGATGCAGCGGCCGGAAGACTTCGCCAGGATCATCGTCACCCGCAAGAACGGCTCGCCGATCCGTGTGGAGCAGGTCGCCACCGTCAGGGACGGCGCGCAGGAAATCGACAGTCTGGCCCTGTACAACGGCGATCGCACCTTGCTGCTCACCATCCAGAAGGCGCAGGACGAAAACACCATCCAGGTGATCGACGGGCTGGTCAAGGCCACCGCCGAGATCGCACCCCAGCTGCCGCCGGGCGTGCGGCTGGAGCCGATCGCCGACGGCTCGAGGCCCATCCGCGTGGCGGTGGAGAACGTGCGCCGCACGCTGATTGAGGGCGCGCTGCTGACGGTGCTCATCGTCTTCCTGTTCCTCAACTCCTGGCGCTCCACCGTCATCACCGGGCTCACGCTGCCGATCTCCATCATTGGCACTTTCCTGTTCATGAATGCCTTCGGCTTCACGATCAACATGATCACGCTGATGGCGCTCTCGCTGTGCGTGGGACTGCTGATTGACGATGCCATCGTGGTGCGCGAGAACATCGTGCGCCATGTGCAGATGGGCAAGACGCCCTACAACGCGGCGATGGAAGGCACGCGCGAGATCGGCCTGGCGGTCCTGGCCACCACC
>CAZFKW010000307.1:0-5205 GCA_964519795.1 uncultured Ramlibacter sp.
GGGCTCACGCGGCTCACGCGGCCGGCCCATCGTCAACATGTTCCCGCTGCAGGACGGCGAGAAAATCAACGTGGTGCTGCCGCTGACCGGCGCGAACCGCACCTTCCCGGCAGACCACTACATCTTCATGGCAACGTCCATGGGCACCGTCAAGAAGACGGCGCTGGACGAGTTCAGCAACCCGCGCAAGGGCGGCATCATCGCGATCAACCTTGACGATGGCGACTACCTGATTGGTGCCGCGCTGACCGATGGCGAGCATGACGTCATGCTGTTCAGCGATGGCGGCAAGGCCGTGCGGTTCGACGAGAACGACGTGCGCGCGCTGGGCCGCAACACGCGCGGCGTGCGCGGCATGGACCTGCCGGATGGCCAATCGGTCATCGCCATGCTGGTGGCCGGGGACGAAGCGCAAAGCGTGCTCACCGCCACGGAAAACGGCTACGGCAAGCGCACCAGCATCACCGAGTACACCCGCCATGGCCGCGGCACCAAGGGCATGATCGCCATCCAGCAGTCCGAGCGCAATGGCAAGGTCGTGGCCGCCACGCTGGTGCATGTGGACGACGAGATCATGCTGATCACCGACAAGGGTGTGCTTGTACGCACCCGCGTCAGCGAAATCCGCGAACTTGGCCGCGCAACGCAGGGCGTGACGCTGATCGGGCTGGACGAAGGCTCCAAGCTCAGCGGCCTTCAGCGCATCGTCGAAAACGACGCGAACCCTGTCGAGGGAGAGCCCGACGGCGACGAAGATACCAATACGCCCACCTGACCCGGAACCGGCACCGCTGCATGTCCAAGACACTTCCTGAATTGCGCGTACAGATCGACGCGCTCGACCAACAACTGCTGAAGGTGCTGAACGAGCGCGCTGCACTTGCCAACGAGGTGGGTGAAATCAAGCGCGTGGAGGGCTCGCCGGTGTTCCGCCCCGAGCGCGAGGCGCAGGTCATCAACGGCCTTCAGGCATCCAACCCCGGCCCGCTCAAGAATGCGCATGTGGCGACCCTTTGGCGGGAGATCATGTCAGCCTGCCGGGCGCTGGAGGCACCCCAGCGCGTGGCCTACCTCGGGCCGGCGGGTACCTACAGCGAGCAGGCGGCCCTGCAGTTCTTCGGCTCCAGCATCGAGCATGTTCCCTGCGCCAATTTCGATGAAGTCTTCCAGGCTGCGGCTTCCGGCCGCGCCGACTACGGTGTGGTGCCGGTTGAGAACAACACCGAAGGCGTCGTGCCGCGCTCGCTTGACCTGCTTTTGCACTCGCCGCTGCACATCATTGGCGAGACCAGTTTCCTGATCCGCCACCACCTGTTGCGCCTGAGCCAGTCGCTGGACGGCATAGAAGTGGTGCTGGCACACCCGCAGGCCCTGGCGCAGTGCCACGGCTGGTTGACCACCCATTTGCCGGGCGTTGAGCGACGCGCCGTGTCAAGCAATGCCGAAGGCGCGCGCCTGGCCGCCACCAACCCGGCCTGGGCCGGCATCGCCGGCGAGCGTGCCGCATCCGAATTCGGCCTTCATATTGCAAGCCACGCGATCCAGGACGACGCCCTCAACCGCACCCGCTTTGCCGTCATCTGCCTGCCCCAGACGCTGGCCGCGCCACAGGCGTCGGGCAAGGACTGCGTGAGCCTTGTCGTGTCAGTGCCCAACCGGCCGGGCGCGGTGCACGACATCCTGGTGCCGCTCAAGAAGCATGGCGTATCCATGACCCGGTTCGAGTCGCGCCCTGCCCGATCGGGCCAGTGGGAATACTATTTCTACATCGACATCCAGGGCCATCCGTCGCAGCCGCATGTCGCTGCGGCCCTGCATGACCTGCAAGCCCTGTGCGCCTTCTACAAAGTGCTCGGCACTTACCCCGTGGAGTAGGCACACATGTTCGAGCAACTTGGACTCATTGGATGCGGCCTCATGGGCGGCTCGTTCGCCCTGGCGCTCAAGCGCGCGGGCCTGGTCAAGCGGGTGGTCGGCTACAGCAAGTCCCCTTCCACCACCGAGCGCGCCCGCCAGATGGGCGTGATCGACGTTGAAGCGCCCTCGGCGCTGCTTGCCGTCTCGGGCGCCGACATCGTGCTGCTGGCCGTTCCGGTAGCCGCAACCGAAGCCACCTTCAAGGCCATACGCCACCTGGTCACGCCCAATACCCTGTATATGGACGTCGGCTCCACCAAGCGCGACGTGGTGGATGCCGCGCGGCGCGTGCTGCGCGAGCATGTAGGCTCATTTGTGCCGGCCCATCCCATCACGGGCAAGGAAGTCGCAGGCGTGGAACATGCCGACGCCGACCTCTATACCGGCAAGCAGCTCATCCTCACGCCCATCGAGCGCACCCTGACGGGGCATCTCAAGAAGGCCACCGACGTCTGGACGGCGCTGGGCTGCAACGTGCTCAAGATGTCGCCCGAGTCCCATGATGCTGCATTCGCAGCTGTCAGCCACCTCCCCCACCTGGTGGCGTTCGCGCTTATCAACGGAATTTCCAGCCAGCCGAACGGCAAGGACTACCTTTCGCTGGCCGGCCCCGGCTTCCGCGACTTCACGCGCATCGCCGCAAGTGACCCCAAGATGTGGCGCGACATCCTGATCGCCAACAAGGAAGAACTCCTGGCTCAATCGCAGACGTTCCAGCGCGCGCTCAAGACACTTGAAGCCGCCATCAACAGCGGGAATGCGGAGGCGCTGGAAACCCTGATCGGGCAGGCCAGTTCGACGCGGGCCCACTGGCGCATGAACACGCCCAGATCCGGACGCTGATGTTCAGCACCGACTTCCTGGACCTTCCCCACCTGGCCAGCGCGGGCGGCACCGTTGTCCTGCCGGGCTCCAAGAGCATCTCCAACCGCGTGCTCCTGCTGGCGGCCCTGAGCGGGGGCGTCACCACGGTGCACGATCTGCTTGACTCTGATGACACGCGCGTCATGCTTGCTGCGCTGAAGCAACTGGGCTGCGGGATCACCATCAACGGTACAACCGTGCACATCGAGGGCCTCGCCGGCCAGGTGCGGACCCCCCGGGCCAGCCTGTTCATGGGAAACGCCGGCACTGCCATGCGCCCGCTGACGGCGGCGCTTGCGCTGTTGGGCGGCGAGTTCGAGCTAAGCGGCGTTCCGCGCATGCACGAACGCCCCATCGGCGACCTGGTCGATGCGCTGCGCCAGCTCGGCTGCAGCATCGACTACCTGGGTGCCGAGGGCTACCCTCCGCTGCGGATCGGCAAGCCGGCCTTCCGCTTTGGCGAGCCCATCCGCGTGCGGGGCGACGTGTCCAGCCAGTTCCTGACCGCGCTGCTGATGGCCCTGCCGCTGGTTGCTTCGCAGGACATCGTGATCGATGTCGTCGGCGAACTCATCTCCCGGCCCTACATCGAGATCACGCTCAACCTGCTCGCGCGCTTCGGCATCCAGGTGCGGCGCGAGGGCTGGGAGCGTTTCACCATTCCGCAGGGCAGCAGATTTACGTCACCGGGCGCGGTCCATGTCGAAGCCGATGCGTCATCGGCCAGCTACTTCATCGCCCTGGGCGCGCTGGCCGCGCCTTCGCCCGGCCACGGCAGCGTGCGCATTGAGGGCGTGGGCGCCAGTTCCATCCAGGGGGACATCCGCTTCATTGAGGCCGCCCAGGCCATGGGAGCCCGGGTCGACAGCGGCCCCAACTGGCTTGAGGTTTCCCGTCAGACCTGGCCGCTCAAGGCAATCGAGCTGGACTGCAACCACATACCCGACGCAGCCATGACACTGGCCGTGATGGCACTGTATGCCGATGGCACCACCACGTTGCGCAACATCGCCAGCTGGCGGGTCAAGGAAACAGACCGGATTGCCGCCATGGCCGCCGAGCTGCGCAAGCTCGGTGCGACGGTGACGGAAGGCCCGGATTTCCTGCAGGTGACGCCTCCGCAGCAGTGGGCGGCCGGCACCATCCACACCTATGACGACCACCGGATCGCCATGTGCTTCTCGCTGGCCGCATTCAACCCAGCCAGGCTGCCGGTACGCATTCTCGACCCCAAATGCGTCGCCAAAACCTTCCCCGACTATTTTGAGGCCCTGTTCTCCGTGGTCAAGACTCCGGCGGGCAGCATCCCGGTGATCTGCATTGACGGCCCCACAGCGTCGGGCAAGGGCACGCTGGCGTCCGCCGTGGCGCAGCGGCTGGGCTACCACTACCTGGACTCCGGCGCGCTCTACCGCGTGACGGCGCTCGCCGCGATCCGCCGGGGCCTGGCGCTGGATGCGGCCCACGAAGAAGACATCGCGCGGATGGCGCAGCGCCTGCCGGTCCGCTTCGAGAGCGGCAAGATCCTGCTGGACGGTGCGGACGTCGCCGACGACATCCGCACCGAAGAAGCCGGCATGAATGCCTCAAAGGTCTCCGCTCTGCCCGCAGTGCGCCAGGCTCTCGTTGCCCTGCAGCACAGCTTCCGCCGCCTGCCGGGCCTGGTCGCGGACGGGCGCGACATGGGCACCGTCATCTTCCCTGAAGCGCCACTGAAGGTCTACCTGATGGCAAGCGCCGCACACCGCGCCGAACGCCGTCATAAGCAATTGATTTCAAAGGGTTTTTCTACTACAATCGCCAGTCTTCGCGCAGACCTTGAGGCGCGTGATGCCAGGGATTCGTCCCGAAACGTCGCACCGCTCAAGCCCGCGCAGGATGCTTTCCAGCTGGACAACTCTGATCAGGCGGTTGAAGAATCGGTCGCTCAGGTGTTGAACTGGTGGGAGGCAAGGCAGCCGTTCGGGTCATCCTGAGCAGTTGCCGACCAGGAGCCAAGGCAAACGGTTGCCGCTTCTGCAAATGGGCCCACATCGCCCCCGCCGCGCAGCAAATGCGCACAGGCGATGTGGTTCTTGTAACTTGACCCGCAGGCTCAACCCTGCACAACCGCCGCTCCGAACCATAAAAACAGTTGCAATGGTGCAGCTGGAAACCTCGTGAACGGAACAGGAAACATCAATGTCTGAATCTTTTGCCGCCCTTTTTGAAGAATCCCTGCAACGCTCCGAAATGCGTACGGGTGAAGTCATCACCGCTGAAGTTGTCCGCATCGAGCACAGCTTCGTTGTCGTGAATGCCGGACTGAAGTCCGAAGCCTACGTACCCATCGAAGAGTTCAAGAGTGACAAGGGTGAAATCGAAGTCCTGGTCGGCGACTTCGTCTCGGTGGCCATCGACGCCGTCGAGAACGGCTACGGCGAC
>CAZFKW010000308.1:0-4661 GCA_964519795.1 uncultured Ramlibacter sp.
GATTGAATTTGCCCTGTTTGACATGCTGCTGCACACGGACCACGACCCGGCCGACGACTTCATGCCGCTGCTGGCGGAGGTCCGCGCAGAGGTAGCCGTCATCCAGCCGCCGGCTTTCAGCCGCACGGCGCATACCTTCAGCCACATTTTTGCCGGCGGCTATGCGGCGGGCTACTACAGTTACAAGTGGGCTGAAGTGTTAAGCGCAGATGCCTGGTCGGCTTTTGAGGAAACAGCCGGTAAAGACGGCTTGCCCAATGTTGAAACCGGCAGAAAATACCGCGAGGCCATCCTTGAAGCAGGCGGCAGCCGCCCGGCGATGGAGTCGTTCAAGGCCTTCCGCGGGCGCGAGCCCCAGCTTGATGCCCTGCTCAGGCACCAGGGCATGGCCTGACGGGCGATGACGCTATAGACTTGAACAGTGTTCTTACGCAGGAGATGACGCGATGTACAGCAAAGCTACCCGAGTCCTGACCGCATGCGCCGTACTGATTCTGGCAACCGCCGGCGCCCAGGCCCAGCAGGTCTATCGCATCGTCGGGCCGGACGGCCGCATCACCTTTTCCGACAAGCCGCCGGCGGACGCGTCGGCACGTGTGGCAGCCACACCGGCTCCTGCGGTGGGCCAGCCTGGTGGAGCAGCGGGACAGCTGCCCTTTGCGCTCCGCCAGGTCGCCAACAGGTACCCCGTGACCCTGTATTCCGGTGCCACCTGCGCGCCCTGCACTTCAGCACGCGCCTATTTCAACTCGCGCGGCATTCCGTTTGCGGAGCGCACTGTTGCCACCAACGAAGACGTCGAGGCGCTGCAGCGGGTCAGTGGCGACACGACACTCCCGTTCATTACGGTTGGCAGCCAGCAAATCAAGGGCTTCTCCGACGTCGAGCTCGGGCAGTTCCTGGACGCCGCAGGCTACCCCAAGACCTCGCAGCTGCCCCCGAACTTCCGCAATCCTCCGCCCGCACCTTTGGTTGCCGTGCAAAGGCCCGCCCCGCCGGCACCTGAGACGCCGCCGCCCGCCGCACAGGCTGCACCCAGCGCACCACCGGCCGCAGCCGCACCGAATCCGGCTGGAATCACGTTCTGATCCTTTGGAAAATGCGCCCGGGTGCCGCCCATGACGGAGAAATACTGACGCCGAAATTCTGACGCCGAGCTGCTGACGCAGCATGGCGGGAGCTGCCGATCGGGGCCTGCGTATCAGGCGCTGAACGTCAGCGTCTTCACGCCCGAGGCCGTGCCCAGCAGGCAGACGCTGGCGCCCTGGTGCGCAAACACCCCCACCGTTACGACCCCGGGCCACTGGCTGACGTCTGACTCGAAGCCCAGCGGGTCGCTGATCTTCAGGCCTGTCACGTCCACGATGTACTGACCGTTGTCCGTCACCAGCGGCTTGCCGTCTTTCAGGCGAATCTGCGCAGCCCCCCCCATGGCCGCGAACTGGCGCATCACGCGTTGCGTGGCCATCGGGATGACCTCTACCGGCAACGGGAACGCCCCCAGCACATCCACCAGCTTGGACTCGTCGGCAATGCAGACAAACCGGCGCGATTGCGCCGCCACAATCTTCTCGCGTGTCAGGGCCGCACCGCCGCCCTTGATCATGAAGCCCTTGCCGTCGATCTCGTCGGCACCGTCGACATAGACCGGGATATCGGCCACGTCGTTCGCATCAAACACCGTGATGCCCAGCGCCTGCAGGCGCTCTGTTGAAGCAACAGAGCTGGACACGGCGCCCTTGATGCGGTCCTTGATCGAGCCGAGCGCCTCGATGAACTTGTTCACGGTGGAGCCGGTGCCGACCCCCACGATATCGCCGGGCTCGACATATTGCAGTGCGGCCTGGCCGACCAGGGTCTTGAGTTCGTCTTGGGTCATGGGTTGTTTTGCGACAATGGGTGAAGTTCTGCCGACGATTATCCAACGCCCGTCATCCGCCCCGTCCATGCCACTCCTGCCCTACGCCCTCGCCCGCCCGTTCCTGTTCGGCCTTGATGCCGAGACCGCGCACGAACTGACCATGAAGTCGCTGGCCGCCACGCAGGGAACACCACTCGAATGGGCGTATTGCGCGGGCCGCGTGGACGACCCCATCACCCTGGCGGGCCTCACATTCCCCAACCGAGTCGGCCTGGCCGCCGGCCTGGACAAAAACGCCCGCTGCATCGACGGTCTGGGCGCCATGGGCTTTGGCTTTGTGGAAGTGGGCACCGTCACACCCAAAGGCCAGCCAGGCAACCCGAAGCCGCGCATGTTCCGCCTGCCCAGGGCCAACGCACTGATCAACCGGCTGGGCTTCAACAACGACGGGCTCGACGCCTTCATTGCAAACGTGCAGCATTCCAGCCTGCGCAAAAAGCGCAAGGCGGGCGCAATGCTGCTGGGCCTGAACATCGGCAAAAACGCAGCCACGCCCATTGAAAACGCGCTGAACGACTACCTCCTATGCCTTGACGGCGTGTATCCGCATGCCGACTATGTGACCGTGAATATCTCCAGCCCCAACACCAAGAACCTTCGCGCGCTGCAGAGCGATGAGGCACTGGACGCATTGTTGGGCGGCATTGCGAAACGGCGTGAAATCCTGGCAAAGCAGCACAAGCACCGCGTGCCGCTGTTCGTCAAGATCGCGCCCGACCTGGACGAAGCCCAGGTGGAGGTCATTGCCGCCACGCTCAAGCGCCACGGCATGGATGGCGTGGTCGCCACCAACACCACGATCAGCCGCGATGCGGTTAAAGGCCTGCCGCATGCTGAGGAAGCCGGCGGCCTGAGCGGTGCGCCGGTGCTGGAGGCCAGCAACAAGGTCATCCGGCAGCTGCGCGCGGCGCTGGGCAACGGCTTCCCGATCATCGGCGTCGGCGGCATCCTGAGCGCGGAGAATGCGGTATCCAAGATCACGGCCGGGGCAGACGTGGTGCAGATCTACACCGGACTGATTTACAAGGGCCCTGAGCTGGTGAAGCAGGCGGCCGACGCCATTCGTCAACTACGCTGATGCGATCATGCGCGCGACGAAATCGCCAATCGCCAGCGAGCTCGTCAAGCCGGGCGACTCAATGCCAAACAGGTTCACCAGCCCCGGAACGCCGTGCACCGACGGCCCCTGAATCACGAAGTCTGCCGCCGCCTCATGGGGCGACGTGATCTTGGGCCGGATACCCGCATAGCCGGGAATGAGTGCGCCGTCCGGCAGGCCCGGCCAGTACTTTCGAACCTCTGCATAAAAGGCATCGCCGCGGGCGGGGTCAACCACCAGGTCGTCCGCTGACTGGACCCACTGCACATCGGGTCCGAACTTCGCCTGGCCACCCAGGTCAAGGGTCAGATGGACACCCAGGCCGGCGGCTTCAGGCACAGGGTAGATGAGCCGGCTGAACGGCGAGCGGCCCGAGAGGGTGAAATAGTTGCCTTTGGCATGGAAAGCCTGCGGGACATGCCGAGCCTGAAGGCCGTCAAAGCGCCCGGCCAGTGCCGGGGCATGCAGGCCTGCCGAGTTGATGACGCTGCGGGCCATCAGCTGCGTGCCGTCTTTCGCAGTGAGTGCAAAGCCGTCCGCGCGGCACCGCGCATGCTCTAGCGGCGAGTTCAATACGACGATGCCACCCGCGTTCTCCAGGTCCCCCTGGAACGCGAGCATCAGCGCATGGCTGTCCACAATGCCGGTACTGGGGGAATGCAGCGCAGCCACGCACTGCAGGTTGGGCTCCATGGCCACCGCCTGTTCACGCGACAGCATGACAAGGTCTTGAACACCATTGGCGGCGGCTTTCTGCCGGATGCCCTCCAGCTGCGCCACCTGCGCCCCGGAATTCGCCACAATCAGCTTGCCGCAGCGGCTGTGCCCGACGCCGCGTTCGGCGCAGTAGGCATACAGCAGGGCCTTGCCCTGCACGCACAGCCGGGCTTTGAGGGAACCCTGCGGATAATAGATGCCCGCATGGATGACCTCGCTGTTGCGCGAACTCGTGCCGGTGCCAATGCCGTCGGCAGCCTCCAGCACCATGACCTCGCGGCCCGCCAGCGCCAGCGCGCGCGCCACCGCCAGGCCCACCACGCCCGCTCCAATTACCACGCAATCGACTTGATCCACAACCAGTTTCCGGTCAGTTTCCGGCCCCTGCCGGACCATGAGAAGCCATCAGGCGCATGAAAGTCAAGCGGCCTGCCGCGCATGCTACAGCGTGCGCGGGTCAGTCTGCAGCAACTTGCCGACCAGCGACTGCAGGCTTGCCTTCAATGCGGCGTAGCCCGGCTTGAGCTCGAAGGTCTGCTCATCCATGTACAGGCTGCGGTTGATCTCGACTTGCACGCTGTGCCGGTGCCGCGCCGGGTCGCCATAGCGCCGCACCAGTTCGACGCCCTTGTACGGGTGGTTGTACTCGACGCTATACCCGATGCCGCGCAGGTGGTCCGCGACCAAAGCACCTACCGCCGGGCTGGCAGATGTGTCGTCGCGTGTGCCGATGACGAAGTCTGCATGCACCAGGCCCGGAAAATCCGTCGCGTGCGCAGCTGCGACCGCGGGCATGGAGTGGCAGTTGACATGGATGCTGTAGCCATGGCGCGCATGGGCGTCGTCAACAGCCTGGCTCACGGCCGCGTGGTAGGGTTCCCAGCAACGGGCAATGCGGGCCTGCACCTCTGCCACGGGCAACAG
>CAZFKW010000308.1:4682-5193 GCA_964519795.1 uncultured Ramlibacter sp.
CGTGTGGCGCCAGATCAGCCCCTTGCCCAGGCGCACCTTGGACATGATGACCGGGTCAGTCTCCACGGGATGCGGCCACTCGCCCTCCAGCAGGGATACATCGACCTCGGTAGTGTTGCGGTTGGCGTCCAGATAGCTGCGCGGGAAATGCGCCTCCACCCAGGCCACGCCCAGCGCCGGCGCAAAGTCGTAGAGCTTTTCAACATGCGTGTCTTCCGCACAGCGCAAGGCGGCCCGGTCGCAGGCCGTCCCGAAATCGTCCGGGTAGTCCGTGCCGCTGTGCGGCGAATCAAGCACCAGGTGGGTTCGCCCCGGCAGGTAGGTCACATATGGCATGCGCTCATTGTGGCAGCAAGGACGCCCGGGGACCGCCGCAGCCCATGTTCCAGGCCTTGCGCATGGCCTTCCCGGTGGCAACACATCTTGCAGCAACAGTGTGAGCCGGCCCGGCTAGCTGCCCAGGAGTTCGCCAATGGGCTTGAGGTCATCCACCCTGTCGCAGATGGCCTTG
>CAZFKW010000309.1:0-5111 GCA_964519795.1 uncultured Ramlibacter sp.
TGCCAATGCGCAGATCTTCACGGCCCAGGGCAAGGCGCTTGACGCCGTCGCCAGCCGCAATGTCAAGGTGCTGGTGGTTGGCAACCCCGCCAATACCAATGCCTACATTGCCATGAAGAGCGCGCCCAGCCTCCCGCGCGAGAACTTCACCGCGATGCTGCGCCTGGACCACAACCGCGCTGCCAGCCAGATTGCCGCCAAGACCGGTACAGCCGTCGGCGATATCGAGAAGCTGACCGTGTGGGGCAACCATTCCCCCACCATGTACGCCGACTACCGCTTCGCCACGGTCGGCGGCAAGGCCGTCAAGGACCTGATCAACGACCAGGTCTGGAACGCAGATGTATTCCTTCCCACCGTGGGCAAGCGCGGCGCCGCCATCATCGAGGCGCGCGGCCTGTCGTCGGCCGCATCAGCTGCCAATGCCGCCATTGATCACATGCGCGACTGGGCGCTGGGCTCCGGGGGCAAGTGGGTCACGATGGGTATCCCGTCCAATGGAGACTATGGCATTCCCAAGGATGTGATGTTCGGTTTCCCGGTCACGACCGAAGGCGGCAAGTACACCGTGGTGCAGGGCCTTGAGATCGATGCCTTCAGCCAGGAACGGCGTTGCACACCTGCTCTGACAGCCCAAGCCACGCCGCCAGCCATGGGTGACCAGACCTCTGCAACCGAAGCGGCCCATCCGCGGACGGTTCTGCTGGGCGCCCAGGCCGGGGGCATCGTGCTTCCGGTATGCGACCATTACAGCGGCGTCGAGGCACGCATGCGCAAGAGCCTGCAATTGCAGGCTGACATGACGGCGGAGTTCGGCGCCTGCGTCTTTGACGTGACGCTGGACTGTGAAGATGGTGCGCCTGTGGGTGGCGAGGCCGACCATGCCGAGCTGGTCGTCGGGCTGGCCATGGCCGCCGATGCTGCGGCCCGGGTGGCGGTTCGCGTTCACCCTGTGGACCATCCATCGTTTGGGCAGGACATCGCCATTATCGCCGGCAAGGCCGGGCAGCGGTTGTGCCACATCATGGTGCCCAAGGTGGAGTCGCCGGCCGATGTGGACAGTGCCGTTGCTGCACTGGGCGCTGCCGGCGCATCGCATCTTCCCATCCATGTGCTCATCGAGTCACCCGCTGCGGTGCATCGCGCGTTTGACATCGCAGCGCGCCCGCAGGTTCAGTCTCTGAGCTTCGGGTTGATGGATTTCGTGTCTGCGCACGGTGGTGCCATACCGTCAGACGGCATGGGCGTGCAGGGCCAGTTCACGCATCCACTGGTGGTACGCGCCAAGCTGGAGATCGCATCCGCATGCCACGCCCATGGCAAGGTGCCATCGCACGGCGTTGTGACCGAGTTCAGCGACACGGACGCCATGAAGGCTGCTGCCGGCCGGGCATCGCGCGAGTTCGGCTTCACCCGCATGTGGAGCATCCACCCGGGTCAGATCCGCCCCATCCTGGACGCTTTTGCGCCGGGCGAGCGCGAGATCGAAGCGGCGGCCGGCATTGTCCTGGCAGCGGCCAATGCCGGTTGGGCCCCCATCAGCTTTGGCAATGTATTGCACGACCGTGCCAGCTACCGCTATTTCTGGCAAGTGCTTGAGCGCGCGCACCAGACGGGGCGGGTGCTGCCCAATGAGGTGCAGGCCTGGTTCCGGCAGCCGGCTTCCTGATTACAACGAATCGGAGACATAGATTGAAACTGCTCATCGCATCAGCCCTCGTGGCGCTGGCGCCGGCCCTGGCGCTGGCCCAGACCTCCGCCAAGCCTGCCCCGGCCGCCAAACCTGCAGCCAGGCCCGCAGCCAAACCTGCCGCAAAGCCGGCAACAAGGAAGGCCGCGCCTTCGCCCAGCCGTACCGAGATCAAGAGCACGGCCAACCAGATGGCCACCGGCATCATGGCCGCTGAAGCTGCGTTAGGCCCGGAGGAGATCGCCTTGGGTGAACGGGTTCACCGGGGCCGGGTGCCCTGTGAACTGGGTGCATTCGTGAACATTGAAGCCGACCCGAAGATGCCCGGGTACTTCAATGTCGAGTCCAGAGGCTCCAGATACCGCATGTTTCCGGTGCTGTCCCGCACCGGCGCGATCCGGCTTGAGGACCAGCGGTCCGGCGCGATCTGGCTGCAGCTTGCGAACAAGTCCATGCTCATGGACCAGCGGGCCGGCAAACGCCTTGCCGACGAGTGCATGAGCCCGGACCAGGCGGCCGTTGCGCAGGCCCTCAAGACCAACCCGGCACCAAGCTTGCTTGATGCGCCCCCAGCCGCGAAAACTGCGAGTGACGCAGCAAGCGCGACGCAGCCCGCAGTCGTGGCGCAACCGGCTGGCGTGCCAGCCGCTGCGCCTGCGGCGACGGTCGTCCCGCTACCTGCCACTTCGGCACCCGCCGGTGCCGCCTCGGCGCCACAGTGATCGCGCACAGTCATTTTTGTAAGCCAGGAGAAAAACATGTTGAAAGCCTACCGTGACCATGCCGCCGAACGCGCAGCGCTCGGCATCCCGCCACTGCCCTTGTCGGCCAAACAGACCGGCGAGCTGATCGAACTGCTGAAGAACCCGCCCCAGGGCGAGGAAGCCACGCTGGTCGATCTGATCACCCACCGCGTACCTGCAGGCGTGGATGACGCAGCCAAGGTCAAGGCGTCTTACCTTGCTGCCGTGGCCCATGGCTCCGAAAAGTGCGCGTTGCTCTCGGCCGAGAAGGCGACGGAACTGCTGGGCACCATGCTGGGCGGCTACAACATCAGCCCGCTGATCGACCTTCTGGACAACCCGAGTGCTTCGGTGGCTGAAGTTGCCGCCGCAGGCCTCAAGAAAACGCTGTTGATGTTCGACCAGTTCCATGACGTCAAGGAGAAGGCCGACAAGGGCAACAAATACGCCAGGGCCGTGTTGCAGAGCTGGGCCGATGCCGAGTGGTTCACGAGTCGACCGGAAGTGCCCGAGAGCATCACTGTCTCGATCTTCAAGGTCGCCGGTGAAATCAACACGGACGACCTGTCGCCCGCGCCCGATGCCTGGAGCCGTCCCGACATTCCACTGCATGCCCTGGCGATGCACAAGAATCCGCGCCCGGGCATCACGCCGGAAGAAGAGGGCAAGCGCGGCCCTGTGAAGTTCATCAACGACCTCAAGGCCAAGGGTCATCTGGTGGCCTATGTAGGCGATGTGGTCGGTACGGGCTCGTCCCGCAAGTCGGCCACCAACTCCGTGCTGTGGTTCACCGGCGAAGACATTCCCTATGTGCCGAACAAGCGCTTTGGCGGCGTCTGCCTGGGCGGCAAGATCGCTCCGATCTTCTACAACACCATGGAAGATGCCGGCGCGTTGCCCATCGAGCTGGACGTCAGCCAGATGAACATGGGCGACGTGGTCGAACTTCGTCCGTACGACGGCAAGGCATTGAAGGATGGCAAGGTCATTGCCGAGTTCAAGGTCAAGAGCGATGTGTTGTTTGACGAAGTACGTGCCGGTGGCCGCATACCCCTGATCGTCGGCCGCGGCCTGACGGCCAAGGCTCGCTGGGCCTTGGGCCTGCCCGTGTCCACCCAGTTCCGCCTGCCGGTGAATCCGCAGGACAGTGGCCGCGGCTTCACCCTGGCCCAGAAGATGGTCGGCCGCGCCTGCGGCCTGCCCGAGAAGGACGGCAACCAGGTCGGCGTGCGCCCCGGCACCTATTGCGAGCCGAAGATGACCTCGGTGGGCTCGCAGGACACCACCGGTCCGATGACGCGCGACGAGTTGAAAGACCTGGCCTGCCTGGGCTTCAGCTCCGACCTCGTGATGCAGTCCTTCTGCCACACGGCGGCCTACCCCAAGCCGGTCGATGTCAAGATGCACCATGAGCTGCCGGACTTCATCAGCACGCGCGGCGGCATCAGCCTGCGGCCGGGTGATGGCATCATCCACAGCTGGCTCAACCGCATGCTGCTGCCCGACACCGTCGGCACGGGCGGGGACAGCCATACGCGCTTTCCTATCGGCATCAGCTTTCCCGCAGGCTCAGGCCTGGTGGCGTTTGCCGCCGCGACTGGCGTCATGCCGCTGGACATGCCGGAGAGTGTGCTGGTGCGTTTCAAGGGCGAGATGCAGCCAGGCGTCACCCTGCGCGACCTGGTCAATGCCATTCCGCTCTATGCCATCAAGCAGGGCTTGCTGACAGTTGCCAAGCAGGGCAAGAAGAACATCTTCTCCGGCCGCATCCTGGAGATTGAGGGCTTGCCCAACCTGAAGGTCGAACAGGCCTTCGAGCTGTCAGACGCGTCGGCCGAGCGCTCCGCAGCGGGCTGCACCGTCCACCTGGACAAGGCGCCGATCATCGAGTACATCAACAGCAACATCACCATGCTCAAATGGATGATTGCCACGGGCTACTCCGACGTGCGCACCATCAACCGCCGCATCAAGGCCATGGAAGCTTGGCTGGCCGATCCCCAGCTCCTGAAGAGTGACGAAGATGCCGAGTACGCTGCCGTCATCGAGATTGACCTGGCCGACATCCATGAACCCATCGTCGCCTGCCCCAACGACCCCGATGACGTGAAGACGCTGGGCGAAGTTGCCGGCGCGAAGATCGACGAAGTTTTCATCGGCAGTTGCATGACCAACATCGGCCACTTCCGCGCTGCGTCCAAGCTGCTGGAAAACAAGCGTGACATCCCGGTGAAGCTGTGGATGGCCCCGCCCACCAAGATGGATGCCAAGCAACTGACGGAAGAGGGTCATTACGGCGTGCTCGGATCTGCCGGCGCGCGCATGGAGATGCCGGGTTGCAGCCTTTGCATGGGCAACCAGGCCCAGGTCAAAGAAGGCGCGACCGTGTTCTCCACCAGCACCCGGAATTTCCCGAACCGTCTGGGCAAGAACAGCAATGTGTACCTGGGCTCTGCCGAGCTCGCAGCGATCTGCTCCAAACTCGGCCGAATCCCGACCAGGGCGGAGTACCTGGCTGACATGGGCGTGCTTACAGCCGCAAGCGACACCGTCTACCAGTACCTGAACTTCGACCAGGTGAAGGACTACACCGACGCTGCTGATACCGTGAAGGACGCGGTCGCAGCCTGATCACGTCAGGCACGCATCAAGGGCGGCGCAGTGCCGCCCTTGTCACG
>CAZFKW010000310.1:0-5103 GCA_964519795.1 uncultured Ramlibacter sp.
TGCTGCACACCAACGTGATTGGTTGCGGAATCTTCGCCGCCGTATCGGGCTCGTCAGCCGCAACGGCAGCGACCGTCGGACGGATCACCGTGCCCGAGCTCATGAAGCGTGGTTACCCCAGGGACATCACGCTGGGATCGATTGCCGGCTCGGGCACGCTTGGCCTGCTGATACCCCCGTCCATCGTCATGATTGTCTATGGCGTGGCCGCCGAGGTCTCGATCGGCCAGCTGTTTGTCGCCGGTGTGGTCCCCGGCATCATGCTCATGGCGCTGTTCAGTGGCTACATCGCCATCCAGGCGGCGCTGCGCCGCAAGGAGTTTCCGGTTGCGGGCGCAGCCAGCAGCCTGGGGCATAAGATCCAGGCCCTGCGCCACCTCGGCCCGGTGACGCTGCTCATCGTTGCGATCATGACCACCATCTATGCCGGGATCGCAACGCCCACTGAAGCGGCTGCGTTTGGCGTGGTCGGCGCCCTGGTGATATCGGCCGCCACCGGCTCACTCACCCTTGGAAACCTGACAGAAAGCCTCAAGGGCACGGTCTGCACCACATCGATGATCGCGCTGATCCTTGTCACTGCCGCGGTCCTGTCAACGGCCATGGCTTTCCTGGGCATTCCGCGCGGCCTGGCCGCGTACATCGCTGGCTTCGGGCTCAGCAAGTACCAGCTCATTGCGGCCATCTGTGTGCTGTACATCCTGCTGGGCTGCTTCCTGGACGGGATCTCGATGATCGTGCTGACGACTGCCGTGCTGTTGCCCCTGGTCCAGGCCGCCAATATTGACATGGTGTGGTTCGGCATCTTTGTCGTGCTCGTTGTGGAGATGTCGTGCATCACGCCGCCGGTCGGCTTCAACCTCTTCGTGATCCAGGGGCTCACGGGCGACGGCATCGGCACGGTCGCGCGCGCGGCGTTCCCGTTCTTCCTGCTGATGGTTGCCGCCGTGGCAATCATCACGGCTTTCCCTGACCTTGTGCTCTTTCTCCCGCGACAGATGTCGCACTGATCCATTCCATCCATCCATACCAAAGGAGTCAACCATGCTTACCCAGGACCAGATCAAGTTCTACGACGACAACGGCTACATCGTCCTGAAGGACCTCTTCACTGCCGACGAATTGCAGGCCATCCAGGAGGAAGCCGTTGTGCTGCGATCCCCGCAGCGCGGCCACCCGGACGCCAATGTGTACGAGAAGGACGGAGAGACCGTGCGCGCTGCCTGGGCGGTGGAGATGGACTCCGAAGCCTGTGCCCGCGCCTACAGGCTGCCGCGCCTGCTGGGCCCGGTGCGCCAGCTGCTGGGCGACGATGTGTACCTGCACCAGTCCCGCCTGAACTACAAGGCCGCCGGCAAGGGCGACATCTTCCAGTGGCACCAGGACTATGCCAGCTGGGTTCACGACGGCATTCCGCGCGGCGGCCACCGCGACATGCTGACTGTGCTGGTGATGCTGGACGAATCCACAACCGAGAACGGCCCCTTGCAGTTTGTGCCGGGCTCCCACAAGCACGGGCTGATCGAGGCTTTCTATGACACGGTGACGACCAGCTACCCGTTGCACATCGTGCCCGATGAATACATGGAGAGGCACTTTGCCACCATCCCGCAAGCCGAGATGACGGGCTCGCCTGGCACCGTGGTTCTGTTCTGCGGCAACCTCGTCCACAGTTCCAAGGAAAACCACAGTCCCGACGGCCGCCGCAACCTCTACTTTGCCTACAACCGCGACGACAACCGTCCTGTGCGTGAGCCGACCCGAAAGCACAAGAACAACTACATCATGAGCCCCACGCCCTTCAAGCTGGACTATGTGGACGACCGGGCGCTGGCCGACTATGCAAAAGGGCTTGAACACGCCTGACACCGCGGCTGCGGCTGCGGCCGCAGAACTCGCACGCATGTACCAGGCCATGGCCTTGATCGGCTGAGGCCCGCCACGGGCATGCGCGAACCTACTTCAACCCATCTCCAGGAAATCAACAATGACAACCGTCAATGGCGCTGACGCCATGGTGAGGATGCTGCAGCTGAACGGCGTCAAGCATATCTTTGGCCTGTGTGGCGACACCAGCCTGCCGTTCTACGACGCCATGGCAAGACTCGACCATGGCATCGACCACATCCTGACGCGCGATGAGCGCAGCGCCGCCTACATGGCCGATGCCTATGCCAGGGTAACCGGCAAGGTCGGCGTCTGCGAGGGGCCGAGCGGCGGCGGCGCCACATACCTGCTTCCCGGCCTGATCGAGGCGAACGAGTCTTCCATTCCGGTCCTTGGCATCACCTCCGACGTTTCGGTCGGATCCCGCGGAAAATTCCCGCTGACCGAACTGGACCAGAAGGCGCTCTACAGGCCCTTGACCAAGTGGAACACCACCATCGACCGGGTGGACCAGATCCCGCATGCCGTGCGCACGGCCTTCAGGGCCATGACCACCGGCCGGCCCGGCGCGGCGCATATCTGCCTGCCCTACGACGTACAGAAGCACGAGATCGACCCGTCTGAGATCTGGGCGCAGCCCGGGCATGACCGCTACCCCGCCTATCGCTCTGCACCGGACCCGGTGGACGTGGAGAGGGCAGCCGAAAAGCTGGTTGCCGCGCGCGCTCCCGTCATCATCTGCGGCGGCGGCGTTGTCATTGCCGGTGCCAGTGAGTCCCTGGCGACGCTGGCCACGGCCCTGAATGCGCCGGTGTGCACGACCGTGAGCGGGTCAGGCTGCCTTTCCTCGCGACATCCGCTGAACGCCGGCGTTGTGGGAACCAATGGCGGTGTGGATGCGACCCGCGCCATCGTGGCGCAGGCTGATGTGGTGCTGTTTGTCGGCGCCCGTGCCGGCTCCACCACGACCGAGCACTGGAAGATGCCGTCTCGCGAGGTCACGATCCTTCACCTGGATGTGGACCCGATGACGATCGCCACGAATTACCGTACCGATGTTGCCCTGGTGGGGGATGCACGGCTGGGGCTGGATGCCCTTTGCGTTGCAGTGTCAAGGCTTGCAGTTGCCCGCCCTGAGGATGCTGTTGATGGCACGGCGCTCGTGGCCGCTGCCCGCCGTGCCAAGTCCGGGTTCTTCACGCCACTGGCGGAGTCGTACGAGCGCCCCATCAAACCGGAGCGTGTGGTTCAGGCGCTCAACAAGCTGCTGCCGCGTGAGTCGGTCATTGTGGCCGACCCCGGAACGCCTTGCCCCTATTTCTCGGCGTATTTTGATGCTCCGCAATCGGGCAGGTACTTTGTCACCAACCGCGCACAGGGCGCACTGGGGTTCTCGATGTCAGCGGGGGTCGGTGCGGCGATTGGCCGGCCGGACTCCGTCGTCGTTTCGGTCATGGGTGACGGCAGCTTCGGCTTCACCTGCGGCGAGATGGAAACCATCGTGCGCCGGGGAATCCCGCTGAAGATGATTGTCTTTTCCAACTCGGTCTATGGCTGGATCAAGGCGAGCCAGAAGTCCGGCTACGAAAGCCGCTACTTCTCGGTTGATTTCGACCGCACGGACCATGCGCGTGTTGCCGAAGCCTTTGGGGTGAAGGCCTGGCGCGTGGAAGACCCGCGCGACGTCGAGCGCGCCCTGCGTGAAGCGATCCTGCACGACGGCCCGGCCCTGGTGGACATCATCAGCCAGGAATTGCAGGATACTGCGGTGCCCGTCAGCCAGTGGATGGGCTGACCAGGAGCAATTCATGTCGCAGCATTCAGTCATCGTCCAGTGGAAGCGCCAGAACCTCACGTCCGGCATGCACGGGTACAGCCGCGCGCATACCCTGGCCTTTGACGGGGGTGCTGTCGTTCCCGGCTCCAGTTCGCCATCGGTCGTGCGGCTGCCGTACTCCGACCCTGCCGGCGTTGACCCCGAGGAGATGTTCGTTGCGTCGCTGTCCAGCTGCCACATGCTGTGGTTCCTGGACCTGGCCACCCGGGACGGCCTCGTCGTGGAAAGCTACGTTGACACGGCCCTGGGCGAGATGAAGGCGCGCGAGGACGGCAGGATGTGGGTTGCCAGGGTCACGCTGCAGCCTGAGGTGGTGTTTGCTGCGGACACGCAGCCGGCCGCAGGGCAGGTGCAGGGGCTGCACCACCGGGCGCATGAGGAGTGCTTTCTTGCAAACTCCGTGAAGACGGAGGTCGAGGTCAGGCCGGCAGCATGAGTGGGAGGGCACTGCGCCCTTCACCTGCAACAGCTGCCTCAATGCCGCCAGCAGTTCATCGCTTGAGGAACTGCCGCTCCAGAATCCCCAGCACTGCGGCCTCAAGCAGCCTGGCCAGGGCCTCTTCGCTGCCGGCCTGCGACGCGATGGCGCTGTTGAACGCCGGCCAGCGCGCCACCACGACGCCTTCGGTCTCGCTCTTCCATTGCGGCTGCGGTGATGATGCCGCCGCCGGCCGCGCCAGGTGCGCCGTGATGAGGTAGCTCATGATGGCAGCCTCGGTGATGCGCTGGAGGATTTCTTCGGTGCGGTCTTTCTTCCATCGGGTGCGGAACACCCACGCGGCCATGCTGCCGATCAGGCCGCCCACGGCTGTGGCGGCGCCCAGTGTTGTGCCGACGGCCGCCAGGTCGAATGCTGCGCCCGCCGTTGCGCCTGCGGCAGCGCCGGCGGTCAGGCCCGCTGCCGCGCCTGCGCCGCGCGACAGGTGGGTCGGCAGGCCGGGCCGGCCTTGCAGGGCCAGTTCCATTGAGCGGCTCTGGATGGGGGCGGCCTCCGCGCCCAGGCCGTGCAGCACCAGCAGCTTGCCGCCCAGTTCGCGGGATGATGTGTCGTAACGTGTGGCAAACTCATCACTCTCCACCTGCGCCGCCGATTCCACCAGGTGTTGGGCGACCAGCGCCATGGCCGCCGTGAACCGGTCCATATTGCGCCTCACCCACTCGTCTTTCAGCCGGGCCAGTGCGGGCTGGCGCCGCGGCAAGGCGGCAGACAGGGCGTTGAACATCGTCCCTTCCTGGACCCAGCTCTCGCCAAACTGGTCCCAGGTGAGCGCGGCAGGCGTGCTGCCATGCGGCGCGACTGGCACAGCTGCGCCGTCAAAGCGCAGGACAACGCGGACCTCTCCGTCGTCGCCCTGCCCACGTTCCTCTTTGCCGCCGGG
>CAZFKW010000311.1:0-665 GCA_964519795.1 uncultured Ramlibacter sp.
CGCCTGGGCGCTGTTCTGCGTGAGCTGCACCTTTGTCTCACTGGCCCAGCCGGCGGTAGGCATGGTGTTCCCGGCCGCGCTGGCGGGGCGGGCGCTGTCGGCCTACAACCTGGTAATTTTTTCGGGCGTGTTTACTGTGCAATGGGGCATCGGGCTGCTGGTGGACGGCTTTGGTGCCGCCGGACTGGGGGAAACGGATGCTTTCCGTGCGGCCATGGCTGTGTTCCTTGTCTGCAGCGTTGCAGCATATGGGTATTTCCTGCTAGCGAAAAGCCATAATGCACCGCAACAAGCCACAACATGAACAGCATCCTCATCATCGCCCACGCCCCCCTGGCCCATGCCCTGCGCCAATGTGCGCTGCATGTGTTTCCCGACTGCGCAGGCGGCGTGGCCGCGCTGGACGTGCAACCCAATGTCACGCCCGAAGAGACGCTGGGCGCTGCCCGCATCACCATGGCCCAGTTGGCCCGGCTACCCAAGGCCACCGGCGTGCTGGTGCTGGTGGATGTGTTTGGCGCCACGCCCTGCAACGTGGCCCAGAAGCTGGTGGACGGGGTGAACTCCAAACTGATCACCGGTGTGAACCTGCCCATGCTGCTGCGCACCGTGAGCTACCGCCATGAGTCGCTGGACGCGCTGGTGTCCCGCGCTGTGGTGGGCGG
>CAZFKW010000311.1:675-5094 GCA_964519795.1 uncultured Ramlibacter sp.
CCATTACAGCGCCTCAGAACCAGGCCAGGAGACAGACCCATGATCAAGACCACCGTGACCATCAGCAATAAGCTGGGCTTGCACGCGAGGGCATCGGCCAAGCTGACCAAGCTGGCTGGCACCTTCCCCTGCGAAATCTGGATGACGCGTGGCGAGCGCCGCGTCAACGCCAAAAGCATCATGGGCGTGATGATGCTCGCCGCCGGCCTGGGCAGTGAAGTGCTGGTAGAGACAGATGGCCCGCAGGAGCAGGAAGCCATGGATGCCCTGCTGGCGATGATCAACGACAAGTTCGGGGAAGGGGAATGAGCACCGCCGGGCCGTCCCAAGGTGCTCCAGCCCCCTTGGGGGGCAGCGCAGCACACGAAGTGGGAAGCGTTGGGGCCATGCCATGACTTTCTCGGTCCATGGGCTCGCGGTCGCCCGGGGCATCGCCATTGGGCGGGCGGTGCTGGTGGCGTCGAGCCGGGTGGACGTGGCCCACTATTTTGTGGAGCCCGGGCAGGTCGAGTCTGAAATTGACCGGGTACGGGCCGGGCGCAATGCCGTGGTTGACGAAATCCACCGGCTTCAGCAGAGCATCACCCTGATGGGACCCAAGGAGGCGCCTACCGAGCTGACGGCCCTGCTGGACGTGCACCTGATGCTGCTGCAGGACGAGATGCTGACCACCGGCGTCAAGCACTGGATCACCGAGCGCCTCTACAACGCCGAATGGGCGCTGACCACCCAGCTGGAAGTCATCGCCCGCCAGTTCGACGAGATGGAGGACGAGTACCTGCGCGAGCGCAAGGCCGACCTGGAGCAGGTGGTCGAGCGCATCCTGCGCTACATGAAGGGCGTAGCCTCCCCCGTCGTGCCGCCCGCCACTGCGCGCCGCAAGACACAGCAGGACCTGCTGCTGGACGACACGGTCGATGTGCCGCTGGTGCTGATTGCGCATGACCTGTCGCCGGCCGACATGCTGCAGTTCAAGCAAAGCGTGTTCGCAGGCTTCGTGACAGATGTGGGTGGCAAGACCTCGCACACCGCCATCGTCGCGCGCAGCATGGATATCCCGGCCGTGGTGGGTGCGCGCAGTGCCAGCCAGCTGGTGCGCCAGGACGATTGGGTCATCATCGACGGCGATGCCGGCGTGATGATTGTGGACCCGTCACCGATCATCCTGGCCGAATACGGCTTCAGGCAGCGCCAGGGCGAGCTTGAGCGTGGCCGGCTGACCCGTCTTCTGCATACCCCGGCGGTCACCCTGGACGGCCAGAAGGTTGAACTGCTGGCCAATATCGAGATGCCTGAAGACGCACCCGCCGCGCTCGCCGCTGGCGCCGTGGGCGTGGGCCTGTTTCGCAGCGAGTTCCTGTTCATGGGCCGGCAGGGCAATCTGCCTGGCGAGGAAGAGCAGTACCAGGCCTACAGGAAGGCTGTTGAAGGCATGAAGGGGCTGCCGGTGACCATCCGCACCGTAGACGTCGGTGCCGACAAACCGCTGGACAAGGGTCCACGCGACGGCGCCCACCTCAACCCTGCGCTGGGACTGCGGGCCATCCGCTGGAGCCTGGCCGACCCGGCGATGTTCCTGAACCAGCTGCGGGCCATCCTTCGCGCGGCTGTCCATGGACAGGTAAACATGCTGATCCCGATGCTGGCCCATGGCAGCGAGATCCGCCACACCGTCGCACTGGTGGACCATGCACGCGCCGAACTGGACAACAAGGGCATTCCGTACGGCCCGGAGAAGCTGGGCGCAATGATCGAGATCCCGGCGGCGGCGCTCACGCTCAAGCTGTTCCTCAAGTACTTCGACTTCCTGTCCATCGGAACCAACGACCTCATCCAGTACACACTGGCCATCGACCGGGCCGACGAGTCCGTGGCCCATCTGTATGACCCGCTGCACCCGGCGGTGCTGCGCCTGGTGGCAGAAACCATTGCCGAGTGCAACCGGCAAGGCAAGGGGGTGAGCGTGTGCGGCGAGATGGCCGGCGACACCAGCCTCACGCGGCTGCTGCTCGGCCTGGGACTGCGCAGCTTCTCCATGCACCCGGCGCAGATCCTTGCGGTAAAGCAAGAAGTGTTGCGCGCAGACACAGTCCGGCTGCAAGCCTGGGCCCAACAAGTGCTAGAGTCTGACGAGCCTTCTACAGCGTTGGGAACTTGAAGATGAAACAAGACGGGATGATGCCGGTCAGCGCCGGCTTCTTTCTCTGCGCAGCCCTGAGCGGCTGCGTCATGCCGGGTGTTCAAAGTGCCAGTGAAAAGAACCTGAACGAGCAGGCCGCCTGGGCCACCTCAGTCGGCGTGGCACGGCGTCCGGTGGCTGTTGCTGCGGTGCAGGGCGAGGGTGGCGCCGTGAGGCTCACCGCAGGTGATCTGTCATCCACTGCGTCGCCGGCACCCGCAGCCCCTCCCGCGCAGCGCCCCCCGGTTGCAGCCATTGCCCAGGTGGCGCCGCCACCTGCAGCGCAAGCCGCCCCCGTTGCGCCGTTGCCTGAAGCCGTGACCGATGCAGAACGCAGGGTCGTGCTCAATACCATCCTCGCGTGGCGCAAGGCCTGGGTTGAGGGTGATGTCGCCACCTATATTGCGGCCTATGAACCCGCCTTCAAGGGCGAACTGCCGAGTCGCGCCGCCTGGGAGAAGCAGCGCCGCGCGCGCGTGGCCGGCGGTAATATCATGGTGCGTATCGAGAATATGGCAGTGCGCGTGATGCCCGAAGAGGCGACCGCTGAATTCACCCAGCGCTATGTCTCCAGGACTTACGAGGACGTGGGCTTGAAGACCCTGAAGCTGCGCAAGATTGGCGGCAAATGGCTGATCGTTGAAGAATCCTGGCGTAAAACCTGAAGGTTTTGTCATCCCCGGACCGTCTCACCCATCCTGGCGCACCCGCGTGCCCAGCAGCGCCGCGCCAATGATCATCCCGGCTGCGAGCGCGATGCTCCAGGTGAATGCCCGGCCGCTCATGAGCATCAGCAGGCAGGTGGAGGCCACCGGCGTGATGTAGCTCAGGATGCCGATCTGTCGCGGGTCGCCGAGCTTCAGGGCCTTGTCCCACAGGAAGAATGCCGCGCCCAGCGGACCCAGGCCCATCACCGCCATCAGCAGCCAGTCCTTCGCGCCCAGGCTAGCCGCAGGTTCCAGCAGCCAGTGACAGGCCAGGGACAGCAGGCCCGACACCAGACCGAACAGGCCGATGGCCGCTGTCGGGAACGAGCGTCCGGTCGATTCGGCGCGCTTGGTCATCAGCGAGAAGCTGGCCCAGATGAAGGCCGAACCCAGCGCCAGCAGGTAGCCCCAGTTCCAGGCGGCTTCTCCGCCGCTGCGCCCACCCAGGATGGCCAGTGCCGCCCCGCCAAACCCCAGCACCGCTGCCACCACGTGCACGGCGCGCAGTTTGACGGCACTCAGGAACAGCGGCGCCAGCACCACCATGAAGAGCGGCCACAGGTAGTTGACCAGGTTGGCCTCTACCGGGGGCGCAATGCGCAGTGCAATGAATAGCAGGAAGTGAAAGCCGAACAGGCCATAGACGCCGAGCGCCACCGTTGAAGGCGCGATCTTCCACTGCTTCCATAACGGCCAGGCCGGCAAACTGCCGATCAGCAGTGCGATGCCGGTAAGCAGGAAGGGCGGCACATGGCTCAGAGAAACCCCCAGCGCAGCAAGTGTCGCCCACAAGGCGATGGCGCCAAGGGCGCAGAGGTTGGCCTTCAAGTCGACAGGCTGGCGGAATGTGCCTGCTGGTCGGCGTGGTACGACGAGCGCACCATGGCGCCGACGGCCGCGTGCCTGAAGCCCATCCTGTAGGCCTCAGCCTCGTACATTTTGAACGTGTCCGGGTGTACGTAGCGCTTGACCGTCAGATGGCTCATGCTGGGCGCCAGGTACTGGCCGATGGTCAGCATGTCGATGTTGTGGGCGCGCATGTCGCGCATCACGTCCAGGATTTCATCGTCGGTTTCCCCCAGGCCAACCATCAGTCCACTCTTGGTTGGCACGTCGGGGAACAGTGCCTTGAACTTCTTGAGCAGGTTCAGCGAGAACTGGTAGTCGCTGCCCGGCCGGGCCTCCTTGTACAGGCGCGGCACGGTCTCCATGTTGTGATTCATCACGTCGGGCGGCGCGGCCTTGAGGATTTCCAGCGCGCGGTCGTCGCGACCCCGGAAGTCGGGCACGAGAATCTCGATCTGCGTGGTGGGTGAGAGCTCGCGCGTCTTGCGGATGCAGTCCACAAAATGCTGGCTGCCGCCGTCGCGCAGGTCGTCGCGGTCCACGCTGGTGATGACGACGTAGTTCAACTTGAGCGCGGCAATGGTGCTGGCCAGGTTCTGCGGTTCGTTGACGTCCAGCGGGTCCGGGCGGCCATGGCCGACGTCGCAGAACGGGCAGCGCCGCGTGCACTTGTCGCCCATGATCATG
>CAZFKW010000312.1:0-5045 GCA_964519795.1 uncultured Ramlibacter sp.
GTGACGTCGGCCGGCCCGGCGCACACACCGCTCGCCGCAGGCTACAAAAGCAGGCGTGAAGAATCCGCGCGACGCGCGGACTTGAAGTTCCCAGCGCCACAGACGCTGCACTCGTTGCCGCGCGGTTGTTACCCCGGCGCAGGGAACTCGCGCCCCAGACTGGCGACCTTCTCGTGCAAGCGCTCCTGCACAGCCAATGACACGAACTTGTCGACCTCGCCACCGAGAGTCGCAATCTCGCGTACAAACGTGCTGCTGATGAACTGGTATTTGTCGCTGGGAGTAAGGAACACGGTCTCCACATGCGGCATGAGGCTGCGGTTCATGCCGGCCAGCTGGAACTCGTAGTCAAAGTCGGTCACGGCGCGCAGGCCGCGCACCATGGCCTTGCCGCCTCGTGCGACGACGAAGTCGCGCAGCAGGCCCGAGAAGCTTTCCACCTCCACGCCAGGGTAAGGCTTGACGGCTTCCTTCGCCATCTCGATGCGCTCCTGCAGCGTGAACAGCGCCCGCTTGTGATGACCGGCCGCCACGGCCACGATGACCTTGTCGAACAGTTGGGTGGCACGCCGCACCACGTCTTCGTGGCCCAGGGTGATGGGGTCAAATGTGCCGGGGTAGACGGCGATCACTTTGTTCTGCATGCACGGGTCTCCTGCTCGGCAATGGCTTGTTGTTCGTCCCTGATGTTGCAGTGCATTATGCAGTGCGGCGCAGCAGGTGCGCGTGGACGGCCCCGGCCTTCAGGTACCGGTGCACCGACAGGCCCGATGCAGCGAGCGTTTCGTCCGTCCATTTGACGGGCGCCTCAAGGTACACGAACCCTTGCGGCGCTACTGCGCGCGCAGCTGCAGGCAAGGCGGCCTCAAAGAGCCCGCTGTCAAACGGCGGGTCCAGGAACACCACATTCATGCTGCCCGCGCCCAGCCGGCGCAGCACGACCAGCCCGTCGCTGCGCTCGACCCGCACTGCAGCGGCCTGCAGCTTCTCGCGGACCTTGTTCAGCTGGAAGACGAGGTCCGGGTCGTTTTCCAGCATCAACACTTCCACCGCGCCACGAGAGGCTGATTCAAAGCCGAGCGCGCCGGTGCCGGCAAAGACATCGGCGCAGCGCCAGCCAGTCAGGTCCTGGCCCAGCCAGTTGAACAGCGTCTCGCGCACGCGGTCCGGCGTAGGCCGCAGGCCGGGTTTGGCTGCAACTGAAAGCCGGGTGCGCTTCCACTGCCCGCCGATGATGCGGACCTCACCGGGCTTGCCGGCAGGCCTGGCTGCAGGCTTGGCCTCACGGGATTTTCCGGACGTGGCCGGTACTGCTGGTTTCTTCATGTGCCCTCAAGCTTAACGGCTTGCGCATTTGGGCGGAGAATGACGCCATGCACCACCTCGTCTCCTTGCTCAAGCATGCGGCGCTATTCTTGCTGGCCATGGTAATGGCGGTAGCGGGCATCTGCTTTGCGTGGATGGCAACCGTGGTGCTCTTCAAGCTTACCGGCCGCCTGACAGATGGCGTCATGTTCCGCGACGGGATGACAACGCCAGGCTACACCGAAGCGTTGCTTGCCCTGGCGCTGTCCGCTGTGGTCATTGTCATCTGCGTCCTGGTGCGCAGCAGGATCCGGCGTGGAATGGCGCCGCGTGGCGGCATCTGAGAGCCGCCTGGGGCCTAAGGGAAGCCGCCTCAGGACGCAGGGCCGCCCAGCACCACCGTCACCATGCGATCCGGCTGAAGTTTGCGCGCGAACGCCGCCCTGATGTCTGCAACGGTCACCTTGTCCACCTGCCGGGTCCATGAGTCCAGATAATCCAGCGCCAGGTTGTTCCATGCGATGTTGGCCACGTTGTCGAGCAGCTTGCGGTTGCTGTCGATGCGCAGGGCGAAGCCACCAATCAGGTTGTCCTTGGCAGCCTTGAGCTCTTCTTCGGTCGGGCCTTCAGTGATGAACTTCGAGACCACTTCGCGCGACACCTGCACCGCCTGCGCGGCCTGGTCGGGGCGGGTCTGCAGGCCCACAGTGAAGGCGCCCGCATGCAGGCCCGGAGAAAAGTAGCTGTAAACGCTGTAACTCAGGCCGCGCTTTTCGCGTACCTCATTCGTCAGGCGCGATACAAAGCCGCCGCCGCCCAGGATGTAGTTGCCCACCGTCAACGCGAAGAAATCAGGGTCGTTGCGCCTGAAGCCGGGCTGGCCGATGTATACATGGGCCTGGGCGGACGCAAACGGGATGCGGATGTCCGCAGGCTTGTCCAGCGGAGCGACTTCCGGCACGGGCGGCAATGGTCCGCAAGCACCGGCCGCCGCCCCGGGCGCTGGAGCCGCATTCGGGACCCGCGCCAGGAGTGACCCCACCATGGCATCGGCCTGGGCGCGCGTCACGGCGCCAACAATGCTTACCTTCGCGCGGCACGGCGCCATCAGTCCGGTATAGAGCGAACGCATATGGGCCACATCAATGCGGGCCAGGCTCGCCTCATTCATGTCATAGCCATAGGGATGACTGCCGTACACGGCCTGCGTGAAAGCCCTGCTTGCCACGGTCGCAGGCCGGGTGTCGGCCTCCTTCAGTGCTGCATTCATGCGCTGGCGTTCGCGCAGCCAGATCGCCTCGGGGAAGGACGGCTCGCCGATCTGCCGCGCCGCAAGTGCGATGGACTTTGCGAGGAGGTCCGGGTAGCTGAGCGAGCGCAGCGAGAAGCTCATGCGGTCGCTGCCGGCGCTGGCGCCGAACGATGCGCCCAGATCAGCCCAGGCTTCGCTGATGCCGTTTTCATCAAGCGCGGGGTCAGTGCCCCGGGCCGCGATGCCTTTGGAGATCATCGCAGCCGTCACGCTGGCAAGACCCGACTTGTCGGCCGGGTCACGCCGGCTTCCCGCGTCAAAGTCGATCTGGACGTCAATCATGGGAATACCCGGCGCTTCCACCAGGAAGACCTTCGCGCCATTGGCATGGGACCAGGACTGGATGGGAATGGCGGCGAGCGCGGCCGGCGATGCGAACAGCGAGGCTGCGACCAGCAGGAAAAAGAGTGTTGTCTTGTACACGGCAGGTTTCATGATGCTGCAGCGCGGTTCAATGCCGGGTTCCGGGCGGGGGCGTGCGCGGCTTGCGGTTTTTGTCCACGGGTTGCGGGCGCAGGATGCCAACGGTGAGCTGGTCGTCGCCGAAGTACTTTGCGGCCACGGACTTCACCTGTTCGGCCGTGACGCCGCGCAGGGCCTGGATGAGCCGCTCGCCTGCATCCAGGGGCAAGCCCTGGATCCAGTAGCCGCCGAGTTCGCGGGCCTGGTTCATGACGGAGTCGAGCTTGTAGACCTCGCCTGCGACCCACTGGGTTTTTACGCGATTGAGCTCCGCCTCGCTGACACCATCGCGGGCCACGCGCGCCACCTGCTCGCGCAGTGCGGCCTCCACCTGCTCGGGTGTCTTGCCCTGGGCGGGCACGCCGTCCAGGTAAAAAAGCACAGGACCGCGTCCCCACAGTCCGTTCGATGCGCCGGCACTGTCGGCAACGCGGTCCTCGCCCTGCGTGAGCGCACGGTCCAGCCTCGCGCCGCGGTAGCCGTCCAGCACGGCAGACAGTACCGTGAGGGCCAGCGCCTCGTCCGTGGACTCAAAGCTCCTGAGTTTCGGCACCTTGAACGCAAGCGTGACGTAAGCCTGTTCGGCCGGCGCCTTGAACTCGATGCGGCGGATGCCCGACTGCACCGGCTCCTCGCGCGGCTTGCGCGCAGGCACGGCACGCGCAGGGATATTGCCGTAGTACTTCTCGGCCAGGCGCCTGACTTCCTGCGGGTCCACATCGCCGGCCACGACCACCGCCGCATTGGCAGGAACGTACCAGCGCTTGTAGAACTCGCGCGCATCGTCGGGTGTCATGGCCTCCAGGTCACTCATCCAGCCGACGATGGGGCGACGGTACGGGGATGCCTGCCAGGTTGCCGCGCTGAGGGCCTCGTAGAGAAGGGCACGGGGATTGTCTTCAGTACGCAGCCGCCGCTCTTCCTTGACCACCTCGAGCTCACGCCTGAACTCCTCATCGTCCCACTGGTTGTTGGCAAACCGGTCGGCCTCAAGCTTCATCACGTCTTCCAGCCGGTTGGACGGGATTTGCTGGAAATAGCCGGTGCTGTCGCGGCTGGTGAATGCGTTCTCCCTGCCGCCCAGGGCCGCGACGCGGCGCGAGAACTCGCCCGGCTTGAGACTGGGCGTGCCTTTGAACAGCATGTGCTCCAGCACATGGGCCACGCCCGACGTGCCATCGACTTCATCCATGGCGCCCACACGCAGCCACAGCATGTTAACGGCGGTAGGCGCGCGGCGGTCCGGCTTGACGATGACTGTGAGCCCGTTGGAAAGTACGAACTGCTCCGCCCTGGGGGCTGCGGCGCTGCCCTGGGCGGCGGCTGCGCCGCTGAAAGCCAGGACGGCGGCAAGCAGAAAGGAGGATATTGAAGCAGGCAGAAAATGGATGAGGGGTCGTTTCATAGAATGATGTGATTCTAAAAACGTAGCCAATGTTCAGTTTCTTCAAGAAAAAAGTCCCCGTACCTCCGGCCACGCCCACCCCTGAAGCGCAAGGGGCAATGCCGCAAGGGGGGGCCTCACCCCGACCGGCTGCGCCCCTGTCGCACCAATCCCCTGCCGCCACGACCGGATCCATGATCGGCAGCGCGCTGGTCGCACCGATAGAAATCCCTGTTCCCGCCGCCATTGCGCCTGAGCGGGCGCGCTGGGTCGACAAGCTCAAGTCCAGCCTGCGCAAAACCGGCTCCAGCATCTCCGGCGTCTTCACCGGGGGCCAGATCGACGAAGCGCTCTATGAAGACCTTGAGTCGGCGCTGTTGATGGCCGACACCGGGGTCAAGGCCACACAGGGCTTGCTGGATACGGTCAGGCAGCGCGTCAAGGCGAGCGGTGCAACGCATCCCGTGCAGGTGAAAAACATCCTGATCGACGCCCTCACGCAGCTGCTCAAACCGCTGGAAAAGCCGCTGGTCATCGGCGAGTTCAAGCCCACCGTCATCATGGTGGCCGGGGTCAACGGCG
>CAZFKW010000313.1:0-5027 GCA_964519795.1 uncultured Ramlibacter sp.
GTGACGGACATGTCGCGAGTAGGTTTATTGTGATGAGTCATATCAATTGCTCCGATGTGAACCTTCAAGGGCCACCGCGGAACCGGCTTTGCCGGGCCGCTGGTGGCGCCCCCTTGAGGGGGAGGCGCCGAAGGCGCTTCGGGGGTGTTTCATCAGTAGTGCACCTTTTTCTCGACGAAGCGGAACTGGATGACAGTAAGTGCTACAACGATCATCATCAGTACCACCGACTGCGCGGCCGACCCGTTGATATCCAGGGCTTTGAAGCCATCGTAATAGACCTTGTAGACCAGGATCGCGGTGTCCTTGCCGGGGCCGCCGCTCGTGGTTGCGTCAACAATCGCAAAAGTCTCGAAGAATGCATGGACGACATTGATCACGAGCAGGAAGAACGTGGTGGGCGACAGCAGCGGGAAGACGATGGTCCAGAAGCGCTTCCACGGTGTAGCGCCATCAATCGTCGCGGCCTCGATCAGTGAATACGGGATCGACTGGAGGCCGGCCAGGAAAAACAGGAAATTGTAGGAAATGTATTTCCAGATGGACGCCATGACGATCAGTGCCATGGCATGGTTGCCGTTGAGCAGGTGGTTCCATTCGAAGCCCATTTCAATGAGCGCGTAGCGGATCACGCCGTAGCGAAATGACCAGGCCGCCGACCGCCACCAGCGCCGAGAAGATCGCGGTGATCCGGAACGAGTCCAGGTAGGACGGGTCATTGAACAGCCGGCGGAAGTTGTCCAGCCCGACAAACTCGCGAGCCGACCCAAAAGCGTCCTCCTGCAACACGCTCTGATACAGCGCCTGTCCCGCCGGCCAGAAAAAGAACACCAGGATGATCGCCATCTGCGGCGCGATCAGCACCCAGGGCAACCAGGCGGATTTGAAAAGGACTCGTTTTTCCAGCCGCATCGAAAAAAAATCATGCCGGGATAAACCCGGCATTGACTTGAAGTGAATGATGGACCCCGGGCAGGCCCGGGGCGTCCACATTACATCTTGTTCGCTTTCTGGAAACGTTCGAGCTGCTCGTTGCCGCGCCGCACGGCATTGTCCAGGGCATCCTTTGGCGCCTTGGTGCCCTGCCACACGCCTTCGAGCTCCTCGTCGATGATGGTGCGGATCTGCACGAAATTGCCCAGGCGCACCCCGCGCGACTTGTCGGTGGTCTTGCGGATCATCTGGTTGACTGAGACGTCGGCACCGGGGTTCTGCTTGTAGAAGCCGGATTTTTCAGTCAGGTCGAAAGACGCCTTGGTGACCGGCAGGTAGCCTGTACGCTGGTGGCTGGCGGCTGCCACTTCAGGCTTGGACAGGTGGTTCAGGAATGCAGCCACGGCCTTGTACTCCTGGGGCTTCTTGCCGGCCATCACCCAGATGCTGGCGCCACCGATCACGGTGTTCTGCGGTGCACCCGGAACATCGGGGTAGTAGGGAAGCGTGCCCGTGCCATAGCCGAACTTGCCATTGCGCTTCACGCTGCCGGCCAGTGCCGATGAGCCTGTCGCCATGGCGCATTCTCCGGAAACAAATGTCGCATCAGCCCGGTTGTCGCGCCCCTTGTAGACGAACAGGCCGGTCTTGGCCATGTTGGCCAGATTTTCGATGTGGCGTACGTGCAGCGGCGTGTTGATGGCCAGGCGCGTGTCGGTGCCTCCGAAGCCGTTGTTCTTGGTGGCGAACAGCACGTTATGCCATGCCGAGAAGCTCTCCAGCTGTGTCCAGCTGATCCAGCTGGTGGTGAACGGGCATTTGTGGCCTGACGTCTTGAGCTTGGCGGCAGCCAGGGCCACCTCGGGCCAGGTCGTCGGCGGCTTTTCAGGGTCCAGGCCGGCCGCCTTGAACGCGTCCTTGTTGTAATGGAAAACAGGTGTGGAACTGTTGAACGGGTAGCTCAGCATCTGGCCGTTGGGCGCTGTGTAGTAGCCCGCGACTGCCGGCACGTAGGCGTTGGGGTCAAACTTCAGGCCACCCTCCGTCATGACTTTGGCCACCGGCACGATCGCACCCTTGGCTGCCATCATGGTTGCGGTGCCGACCTCGAACACCTGGATCATGTGCGGGGCATTGCCTGCGCGGTAGGCGGCGATGCCGGCCGTCATGGATTCCGCGTAGCTGCCCTTGAATGTGGGCACGACCTTGTAATCCTTCTGGCTTGCATTGAACTCCTTGGCAAGGTCGTTGACCCACTCGCCAAGGGCGCCGCCCATGGAATGCCACCACTGGACTTCTGTCTGGGCCTGTACAGGCAGGGTAAATGCAACAGCAAGGGCTGCGGCGGTGAATTTGAACTTCATGTGGACTCCTGGGAATGAACGCGTCAGATTACTGATCAATTGTGACAACGGGATTTAACGCGGCCGGCGAATGCACCACAAGCGGGATTTCCATGAGTCGGCACGTGATTGCTGCGCTGCGGTAACATCCGTTCTCAGCCGGGTGGCCCCTTTGTTCTGGCTGAATTCTCAGGACACGATGAACGCTCCCACAACGCTCCTCCAGGTCATGGCTGCGGCTGAAGACGCCCCGCGCCTGCGCGAAATCCCGTACAACTACACCTCGTTCTCCGACCGCGAGATCGTGATCCGCCTGCTCGGCTCCCGGGCCTGGGAGGTCCTGAACAGCCTGCGCGAAGAGCGCCGTACCGGCCGCTCGGCCCGCATGCTGTACGAAGTGCTGGGTGACATCTGGGTGGTGCAGCGCAATCCCTACCTGCAGGACGACCTGCTGGACAACCCCCGGCGCCGCAAACAGCTCGTCGATGCCCTGCATCACCGGTTGGGGGAAGTCGGCAAGCGCCGCACACCGGACGCCGATCTCCAGCGGGACGCCCTCGTGGGCGAGTTGCTGGGTGCTGCCGCCCAGGCAGTGACCGCTTTTGATGCCAGTTTCCGCGACATGGCCGAGCTGCGCCGCAGGACGCAACGCACCTGCGCACGGTACACAGCCAAAGACAACATCAAGTTCGACGGCCTGTCGCGCGTCTCGCATGTCACCGACGCGACAGACTGGCGCGTGGAATACCCGTTCGTGGTGCTGACGCCGGACACCGAGGCCGAGATGGCCGGCCTTGTCAAAGGCTGCATCGAGCTGGGCCTCACGATCATTCCGCGTGGTGGCGGCACCGGCTACACCGGCGGCGCCATCCCGTTGACGTGGAAAAGCGCCGTCATCAACACGGAAAAGCTCGAAGCCATGTCGGAGGTCGAGATGGTCACGCTGCCGGGAGTGGAGCAGCCCGTCGCCACCATCTGGAGCGAGGCCGGCGTTGTGACGCAGCGCGTGGCCGATGCTGCCGAGCGCGGTGGATTTGTATTTGCCGTGGATCCCACATCAGCCGAGGCTTCCTGCATTGGCGGCAACATCGCCATGAATGCCGGCGGCAAGAAGGCCGTGCTCTGGGGCACTGCGCTGGACAACCTGGCATCCTGGCGCATGGTCACGCCCGACGCGCAGTGGCTGGAGATCACCCGCATCAACCATAACCTGGGCAAGATCCACGACGTGGAAGTCGCCAGCTTCGAGCTCAGTTATTTCGAAGCCGACGGGAAGACGCCGATCCGCACCGAGCGGCTGGACATTCCGGGCCGTACCTTCCGCAAGGAGGGGCTGGGCAAGGACGTGACCGACAAATTCCTGTCGGGCCTGCCCGGCATCCAGAAAGAAGGCTGCGACGGCCTCATCACCTCGGGCCGCTGGATCGTGCACCGCATGCCGCAGCATGTGCGGACGGTCTGCCTGGAGTTTTTTGGCAATGCAAAGGATGCCGTTCCCAGCATTGTGGAGATCAAGGACTTCATGTTCGCCGAGGCAAAGCGCGGCGGCGCGGTTCTGGCAGGGCTTGAGCACCTGGATGACCGCTACCTCAAGGCCGTGGGCTATGCCACCAAGTCAAAGCGCGGCGGCCACGGAAGTTCGGGTGGCAGCGTTGCCGGCGTTCCGAAGATGGTGTTGTTCGGCGACATTGCCGGCGACGATGCCGATGCCGTGGCGCGCGCCACTTCCGAAGTCGTGCGCATCGCCAACTCGCGCAACGGTGAAGGCTTCATCGCCATCAGCCCCGAGGCGCGCAAGAAGTTCTGGCTCGACCGCAAGCGCACGGCCGCCATCTCGAAGCACACCAATGCGTTCAAGATCAATGAAGACGTGGTGATTCCCCTGCCCCGCATGGGCGAGTACACCGAAGGCATCGAGCGCATCAACATCGAGCTGAGCCTGCGCAACAAGATCGCCCTGGCCGACGCGCTGGAGGCCTTCTTCGCGCGCGGCAACCTGCCGCTGGGCAAGCAGGACGATGCCAGTGAGATCCCCTCGGCCGAGCTGCTCGAAGACAGGGCCGGCCAGGCGCTGGCTCTCGTGCGTGAGGTGCGCGCGCAATGGCAGGGATGGCTGCGGGATATTGAGGGCTTGTTCCCCCAGCTTCAGGACCACACGCTGCGAGCCAGCTGGAAGAAGCAGGTTCGCGCGGAGCTGCAGGCCATCTTTGCGGGCGCGGCCTTCCAGCCGATCCTGGACGAATGCAATGCCATCCACCAGCGGGTCCTCAAGGGCCGCGTCTGGGTGGCCCTGCACATTCATGCGGGCGATGGCAACGTCCACACCAACATCCCGGTGAACAGCGACAACTATGAAATGCTGCAGACCGCACACCAGGCGGTTGAGCGCATCATGGCACTGGCACGCAGCCTGGATGGCGTGATCTCCGGCGAGCATGGCATCGGCATCACGAAGCTGGAATTCCTGACCGACGCAGAGATGCACGACTTCGCCGGGTACAAGGCGAGGGTGGACCCCGAGGGCCGGTTCAACAAGGGCAAGCTGCTCAAGAGCGCCCTTCTTCCCGCCGACCTGACCAATGCCTACACGCCGAGCTTCGGCCTCATGGGTCATGAGTCGCTGATCATGCAGCAGTCGGACATCGGCGCCATCGCCGACAGCATCAAGGACTGCCTGCGCTGCGGCAAGTGCAAGCCGGTGTGCGCCACGCATGTGCCGCGTGCCAACCTGCTGTACAGCCCGCGCAACAA